>CALJAE010000155.1 GCA_938028175.1 uncultured Acidimicrobiales bacterium | reverse complement strand
CTGGCTTGCGCTTTGCAGTTGCTTTCTTTTTTGCTGCTGGCTTGCGCTTTGCAGTTGCTTTCTTTTTTGCTGCTGGCTTGCGCTTTGCAGTTGCTTTCTTTTTTGCTGCTGGCTTGCGCTTAGCAGTCGCTTTCTTTTTTGTTTTGGTTGCAGCCACTTTTGTTTTCTCCTTAAAGGGCGTGAATATATTCAGGGGTCATCTTACATAACTTGAAAATTAATAAAAGTGTTCGTATGTAATTCTGAAAATAAAAGCGCGACTTTGTTTCAGAATGTGGTACGAACTTTTCGAAGTTACGAAGTAAGTTCTTCTACAGAAAATTTGAGTGGCGAAGTATTGGTTGAATATATTTGGTTGTTGCTTCCGCCCAACCAGGGTGAAGGTTGACTGATTAGTTTTTGCGCTGGCGAAATTGTTCCACCTTTGCAGTCATGGTTTGCGTTGTTGCATTCGTTGACAAAAGTTTTGAGAACGTCAGGATGCCAAGCACCGAACCAGTCTGCGTGTGTAGTCGTCCCGCCAGGTAATGTTCGGTTGCCTTGGTGGTCAGAAGATAAGTACCAGTCGCCGGTGTTGGTATCTGAGTTATTCCAAAAGATGTTGTAGGTGATCTGGGGCAGTGGGACTGGGTGTGTGGAGGGGCAAGAGTTGCCGGCAGAGTAGGCCATATGAGAGATATGATCCTGCGAATCTAGGTTTCGTCCATCCCAGCAATTCGGGAAATCTAGCTGCACGCTAACGAATTGGCCAGCTTGGCAGTTAGGAATTAGGCTTCCGCTGTTGCTGCGGCTCCCAGATACAGGCCAGCCACAATACCAAGAAAACTTGGCATCATTCTGCGCTACATTTGGAGCGATAGCATTGCCAGCGACCATTCGCAGCCCCTCAGGAAACTCTTGGATGTCTTGTCCATGAAGTGGCCCCGACTTGTAATAGATCAATGAGTATTGAGGCACTCTGACGAGTCCTTCTGCATCATGTAACGTCGGTATCCAGTAAGCGGTCCTGTTTAACGGTCCACCCTGACACGTTCCTTCACCGCTGCTTGCCAGCGACTCATAAGTACTGTTTGCATCAGTGAGTGTGTTGCCAAAGAACATGTGCAAATGAGCGGCGCCAGTTTCGCCAGGAAATACTATTGGGTCGTCAAAGCTGAAATGTGATGCGTGACAGACAACACGCACGGAGCCGTCTTGTCCACCATTGGGATCAATGTTTATTTGATTGGTTACGTTCGCAGCTATGTTGACGCCTGCAAACGGTGGACCTACTCGCACCTGAGAACGTTGATTGTTTGTGACGTCCGCTTCGAATGGAAGACTAAGAGCTGAGTCAGTCAATGTCGTTGGTGAGCCGTTAGCGTTGCCAGCAGTTTCTATTTCTAGGTCTGCTTGACTTTGGTCAACTTCGAGTGAATCTTGTGCAACCGTGAGAGCATCATCGTCAGAGGTGAAGATGGTAGCTACGAGCGCAGCGCTTAGAAGTGCTATGGAGATAGCAAATACAGCTTTGATCTTCATATCTTTCTTATCGAGTGTTGTACTCAATTTGTTACCCTACCTACGCAATTGGGTCAAGTCCCAATACGTTATAGCAAGTTTATCACGCACGCAGAGCTTATAAAAATGAAATTACAAGTGATTTGCCGCTGAAAGGGCCTGCAGTTATTACAGCTTGTCGAAAGCTTTTTCTAATAGTTCAGCTTGTTCCTGTTTGTGGATAACAGCGGACCCAGTTGCAGGACTTCCGGCTTCTGAGCGGCTCGCTCGAATTATCCGGTGTGTGTCCCCGTGGCTTTCATATAATCTGCCTTTGATTGCGTTCCATGCGCCCATGTTCTCGGGCTCTTCTTGGAGCCAGACAATTTCTTTGGCATTGCTGAAAGTAGCAAGACTTTTCGCAACCTCAGCGAATGGCCACGGGTACAGCTGTTCAACTCGAACTACAGCACGAGAGAAGTCTCCAGTTTCTTCTCTATGCTTTATCGCCTCAGCTGCAATCTTTCCGGAACCGAATATAACTCGCTTGACCGCTGCAGGGTCTTCGACATTGTCGTGTAGAACTTCTTGGAAAGATCCAGAGGTGAAGTCTTCGATCGGCGACCGAGCGTACTTTGCTCTCAATCCTGACTTCGGAGTCATCACAACTAGAGGTTTAGAATTTTGGTTAATCTTCTGACGTCGCAGAACATGGAAGAACTGTGCGGCGGTTGTGACGTTAACTACTTGGATATTGTCTTCGGCACATAAGTTCAGGAAGCGTTCGAGTCTGGCAGATGAATGCTCAGGTCCTTGGCCTTCGTATCCGTGTGGTAAAAGAAGGGTGAGATCGACAATTTGTTTCCACTTATCTTCAGCGGCAACCAAATATTGATCCAGAATAATTTGAGCTCCGTTTACAAAGTCTCCGAACTGGGCTTCCCACATGACCAGTGACTCTGGATCAGCTACAGAGTATCCGTATTCGAAACCGAGTCCTGCGTACTCGCTTAACGTTGAATCGTAGACATAGAGTTTGTTGTCGCTCGAGACGGTAGAGGCTAGAGGAGTGTGTTCCGAACCGTTTTCATAGTCATGTAACGTCGCATGACGGTGAGCGAACGTACCTCTTCGTGAATCTTGACCTGCAAGACGAACTGAGAAACCTTCAGCTAATAACGTTCCAATTGCGAATGCTTCGCCCAGTGCCCAGTCGACTTGGCCATCTTGCCACATTTCGTCTCGTGATTTAAATTGCTTCTGCAATCCTGGGTGTACGGTAAATCCTTCTGGGAAGGTGCTTAGTTCGTTATACACAGAGTCCAAGACGCTTCGGTCAACGCCTGTATCGACATGTGGAAGTACACCCTTTGGTGGAGGAGAAGGCTTTGCCTTAATACCTTTCGGCGGTGCTTCTTCTCTGGAGCGGTCGAGAGCTGTCTGAAGTGACTTATCGAACTTAGTGGTTACTTCTTCACCTTCTTCAGCAGTCAGTACACCAGCATTGATTAGCTTTTCTGTGTATTGCTCTTGGACTGAAGCACGCTGTGCAATCTTTGAGTACATCATTGGCTGCGTGTAACTTGGGTCGTCGCCTTCGTTGTGCCCGTGGCGTCGATAGCCGATCATGTCGATGACAACATCTTTGTTGAACTGCTGTCGATACTCGAAGGCGAGCTGAGCAACTCGTACACATGCCTCTGGGTCGTCAGCGTTCACGTGGAAGATTGGTGCCTGAACAGCTTTAGCGATATCGGTTGAGTAGTCAAACGATCTTGATTGATGAGGGGCAGTTGTATATCCAAGCTGATTGTTGATGACTAGGTGAACAGTTCCACCAACACGGTAGCCACTAACTTGACTTAGGTTGAGAGTTTCAGTAACGACGCCCTGACCAGCAAACGCAGCATCTCCGTGAATTAGAATTGGAAGTACTGGATAATTGCCTGTGTCTGAGTTGTCCATGTAGGCCCGAGCCATACCAACAACGACAGGGTCTACGGATTCAAGGTGAGATGGATTAGCAGCAAGCTCGGTAGAAATAGTCTTGCCATCTGGGGTGGTGTGCGTTCCTTCTATTCCAAGATGGTATTTCACATCTCCAGCACCCTGGACATCGTCCTCTGCGACATTGCCATCGAACTCGCTGAATAGTTGAACTGGGTCTTTCCCCATCAAGTTAATTAGAACGTTGAGTCTGCCTCGGTGAGCCATACCGACAATGATTCTGTCCATTGCTGACTCGGCTGCGGCATTGAATACCTCGTCAAGAATTGGGATTGCACTTTCAGCGCCTTCGAGTCCGAATCGCTTTTGTCCTACATACTTCTTAGCTAAGAATTTCTCAAATGCTTCGGCTGCGACCAATCGCCCATGGATGTGTTTCTGTTTGTCTTCTGTAAGTGCTTCTTTTTTGGCTTCTAGTTTTTGCTGGAACCAACGTTTCTCCTCTGGATTGGAGATATGCATATATTCGACACCGATGGTGCGGCAGTAGGCATCTCGAAGTACACCCAGTATGTCCCCAAGCTTCATATCTTGGGACTTTCCACCAACAGGTGAATAAATAGCATCGCTTCCGCTTGTGAACTCTCGATCAAGATCCCAGATAGTCAGCCCGAATGTTGCTGGGTCTAATTCTGGATGAGTTTCTGTTGCTGAATCTGCTAACGGGTTTGTAGTTGCTAATAAATGGCCACGTACTCGATACTGATTGATGAGCGTGTTAACAGCGATCTGTTTCTTGATATGAGCACCCTCATGAGAGCTTCCACCATCAACATCATGGGTTGAGTCTTCTCTCCACTTAACCGCTTCATAAGGTACTCCCATGTCAGCAAAGGAGTTTGTATAAAAGTCTTCTTCACCAATGATGAGTTCGTGGATCTTCTTTAGGAAGAACCCAGACTCCGCTCCTTGAATAATGCGGTGATCATATGTTGATGTAATGGTGACAACTTTACTGATTCCAAGATCTGCCAAAGTCTGGGGATCTGTTGCCTGGTATTCGGCTGGATACCCAATTCGTCCTGCGCCAATGATTGCGCCCTGGCCTGGCATTAGCCTTGGGACTGACTGAACGGTTCCGATAGTCCCCGGGTTGGTTAGTGTGACCGTTGCCCCAGTTAGGTCGTCGATGCCAATATTGCCTGCTCTGACTTTAGCAATCACAGCTTCGTAGGCAGCCACAAACTCTGCAAAGTTCATGCCTTGGCATTTCTTGATCACAGGAACAATTAGTGACCTAGAGCCATCTGGCTTTTGTTGGTCAACTGCGATTCCAAGATTGATGTCCTCATTTTTAAGAATGCGAGGTTTGTCGTTGGAGTCGGTCGTGTATGTGTAGTTAAGGGTTGGGACTTCCTCGGCGATTGCGCGAACGATGGCATAGCCGATGTAGTGAGTGAACGAAGTTTTGCCACCGTTGATTCTTTGGAGATGATTGTTGAGAACCTTGCGGTTAATCTCAAGAAGCTTTGCGGGTATCTCTCTAAAACTTGTTGCAGTTGGAACTTCGAGAGAAGCTTCCATGTTCTTAGCAATGAGAGCACTAACGCCTTTTAGAGGCTCGCCTGGTTCTTCAACCTTTGTGTCTTCAGTCTTCTTCTCTTCGGCTTTTGGTGCCTCAGTTTTTTCAGCAATTTGAGCTTGAGGTTGGTCGGCGCTTGGTTCTGATTGCTGTGTCGCTGGAGCTGTTGCAGCCGGGGCCGCCGCAGTTGGTTGTCCTGAGAACGCAGATTGCCACTCTGAGGTTACAGACTTAGGGTTGCCGAGATAGTCGTTGTAGAGTTCCTCGATTAGCCATGCATTTGGACCGGATTGGGAGTTTGTATTGTTATCAGACACCCGCAAAGTTTAGCGAGTCGAGCAATTTATTCGCACCCATTCGGCTATCTCTTTACATATAGAGGAATAGTTGGGCTAGTCTTTGCGCTGTGTTATTTGCTACTTGGAACGTAAATTCTCTGAATGCACGCATAGAGCGTGTTACAGAGTGGCTAGAGGACGTACAACCAGACGTTTGTTGCCTGCAAGAGACGAAAATGGCCGATGCAGCCTTTCCAGCCCTGCGCTTCAAAGAGCTAGGTTACGACTCTGTCCATGTTGGCGAGGGTCGTTGGAACGGGGTAGCCATACTTTCTCGGGTTGGGCTAGAAGACGCACAGTTTGAATTCGGTACCGAGCTATCAACTGATGCTCGTATCGTTGGGGCAACATGCGACGGCGTGAAGACTTACAGCGTTTACGTGCCAAATGGTAGAGCACTCGACGATGACCATTACCAGTTCAAACTTCGCTGGTTAGCCGAGCTGAAAGAACTACTTGCCAAAGACTTAGAGGCTGGCGTCGAGGTCATTGTTGCCGGCGACTGGAATGTGGCCCGAGAAGACCGAGATGTTTGGGATGTTGAAGCCTTTGAAAATTCAACTCATGTGACTGATGCTGAGCGTAACGCAATTCAAGAGTTAGTCGACCTTGGTCTAGTTGATGTGTTCAGACAAGAACACGATGTCGAAAAGTTGTATTCGTACTACGACTACCAAGCAGGGCGATTTCACAAACGAGAAGGTATGAGAATTGACTACTTGTTAGCTTCTGAAAAGCTGGCTGAGAAGTCAGAACTCAACCTTGTCGATCGCAATGCTCGCAAAGGTACAAAGCCAAGCGATCACGCTCCAGTGCTCACGTATTTCGGTTAAGACTTATCTCGTACTTTGCGGATAAAGGCAAGTAGCGAGTTAGATCCGTTGCGGGTGTCCTTGAATATTATGTAGAGAACACACAGGACCGAAACTGCGAGCACCTGCCATCGATATTCACCAATAAAATCAACGATACTGTCGATCGAGCCTCCGAATTGAAACCCTAGCCAGCGAATCAATACGAGTGATGCAATAGTGCCGACAGCATCGATGACTATGAATCGGCGGAATTTCAACCCCACACCGCCGGCTAGGAGACACACGATGCTAACTGGCGCAAATAAGACCATAACGGAGACGAAAATCTGCACGAACC
>CALJAE010000154.1 GCA_938028175.1 uncultured Acidimicrobiales bacterium | reverse complement strand
GTTCCTGGGCTTAATGTAAAACTTCATGATAAGCGAAAGCCTGGAATTAAAGCAGAACAATTTGTAGCCGCCGGTGGCTTAGGTGACTACGTGGACTTTCTAACAGTCGGAGACCCTGTCACAGATATCTTGACTATCCATGACAAGTCAGAGTTCACCGAAAAGGTGCCTGTCGATAACAAGATGCAGACTGTCACAAGACAAGCAACCGTCGACATCGCTCTGCGCTGGGTCAAGGGCTACGACTCCAAAATAGTTAGTTTCGTAAATACCATCCCCACGAGTGATGGTGGAACGCACGTCAACGGGTTTGAGAGAGCGCTTTCATATGTCCTGAACAAGCAATTGTTGGCTGAAACCAAGAAGCTCAAAAAGCTTGCTAAGAATGGAAAAGATAGAGCAACGCCTTCAGACATTCAAGAGGGACTCGTCGCTGCAATCAAGGTGACATTTGCAGAGCCACAGTTCAAGGGACAAACCAAACAAGAGCTCGGAACACCTGCAGCACAAAACATCACCTACGAAGCCTGCAAGTCTGGAATCGAAAACTGGCTTGATGGTGGTGGTAAGAAAACCCAGATCAACTCGTTACGAGACAAAATTGCCGACGCAATAATCGGTCGAGTGGCTGCTAAGCAACAACTAGACGCCAAACGCAAAGCCGCTACCCTGTCATCGCTCGGGATGCCCGACAAGCTAGCCGACTGTCGCCTACACGGCATTGACTCTGAGCTGTTGATCGTGGAGGGTAACTCTGCTGCTGGACCGGCTAAGCAGGGCCGCAACGCCGACATGATGGCTGTACTCCCACTTCGAGGAAAAGTAGTAAACGCTGGCAAAGCGACTCTCAAGCAAGTTATAGATAACACGGAAGCTCAAGCCTTAATTACTGCAATCGGTGGCGGATCTGGACAGGCATTTGACCTGGAAGCTGCCCGTTACGGCCGAATCATTATCTTGTGCGACGCCGACGTTGATGGATCACATATTCGTTGCCTACTGCTAACACTCATCTACCACCATTTGCGACCTCTTCTTGAAAGTGGTTCGGTCTACGCTGCCCAACCACCGCTGTTCGCTGCCAAGCTGCGCGGCGAGCCGATTTATGCTTACTCAGAGAAAGAGCGAAACACGTTAGCGAAGAAACACAAACTCGAACCTGAAAAATGGAAGCGGTTTAAAGGTCTGGGTGAGATGAATGTTGAAGAGCTAGCAGAAACCACCTTGAACCCTGAAACCCGAGTTCTAAAGCGGATGACTATGACAGACGGCAAGCAGGCGGCTTCAGCTGCGAAACTGTTTACAACTCTTATGGGTAGTGATGTTGCTGACCGGCGATCTTACATTATCAAGAACTCTACGCTTATCGACTCAGGTCAACTCGACATCTAGTTCTTGCTGAACTAGCCGAGAGTTAACCCAAAAGGCGGTTGCAAGAGTGAGACCCAAGACAACAAATATTGCCCTTAGTCCAAGCACCCACTGATTTGTGCCAAGCAAAGTCCTTAGAGGGATTTCAAAGTCTTGATTCAAATCCGTCGTTGGCATGCGCTCAACCAAGCTACCTATCGAAATCAGTAGTGTTCCGATCGCATCGATAGCAACAAGAATAAAGGTGGCGGTTGCCCCGGCCCCAAAGGCTCGACCAAACTTCGAAAGTAAATTATTCAAACCAGATTTCACATTTTTAAAGCCGGCTCTTGTTACCCAGTCAAGACCAACGATATTGATAACGATGGCAGCAGCAAAGCTAAAAGTGAACCCAAAGAAACTGTCTACAAAAACGCCAATAAGTAGACCTGGCAAAACCGCCGCCACGATAACTACAATCAGCAATAACAAAGCCCGCCCAAGATAGATACCGAAGTTGCGGGCTGATTTGCCGAGAAGCTGAAATGTAGAAGGCTGGGCTTCGACTCCCCTGAGTATGAACACTTCGTTAACAAATGAAACAAACAAAATGTTAAGCAGCCACTGCACAACTGCCAGGCCAACGATCAGCCAAACAAGTGACTGGTAAGATCCGTCGAACATCAACAATTCATTGGCTACAACAGCGTCCGCATCCCAGACCAAATTAACGTCACCCGCCATCCTCCATATAGAGATGCCGGAAACTACTGCAATGACCAGTCCAACAATCGCAAAGAACTCGAGATAGTAGCGAAAGAACTGAATAGTCGTCGAGAAGCTAAGTTGGTACCAGCCAGCCATGGAAGACGAGGTTGGAGCGCTTGGTTGATTCGATTCGAGGCTCAAGAACTACAGTCTATATGTGGTCTAGCCGAACGCCGAAAATCCCGACGACCATACCGATTACCTGAGCTAGGCCGGCGAGCATAAAGCGAAGCTGTGGGTTCTTCCCTGCAGCAATTCTCTTCACTGGTCGAGCCAAATATCCGAGTCCACGCTTACCTGCCCGAAGCACAATTCGCTGTTTTGTCGTAATGCCACTTTCAATGTTTGTGATGTACTCGGTGTTACCCATCCACATTGAGGCTCTCAACTGATAGTTCAAGTTTGAACGCTCAGGCGGCTGTTCGCCCCAACTCACAGCGTCACGTGAATAATATGCTTTGAGGCCTTTGTCTACGGCTTCTCTATAGAAGACCATGTCTTCGCCACCCAAAGTGCCGAGATCATGTCGGAACCGAATACCCGGGTTACTCTTTAAGAACTCACCCGAGATCATAGAGTTACCGGTTGAGCAAACGTCAACAACCGTGCCATCTGGTTTTGCTGCCGCTTCCAAGATGTCACCAAACGGTTCGTCGTGCAGCCAGCTTGGATACTCTTCGCTGTAGCGAAGGAACACAGGACCAGTCACTGCATCAGCTTCGTATTGCTTCTGCGTTTTGAATAATGACTCCAACCAAGTCTCTTCAACCACTTGGTCATCGTCGACCATGGCAACCCAGTCGGCTAGCTCGAGGCATGCCTCTATACCCATATTCCTAGCTACCGAAATATTCTGTGCTCCTGAGTGGCGGTAGTGAAGACCTAAATCGAAGCCAAAGTCTTCGGATTCCTCTACAAATTTAGCGCGCCCATCTGGATTGTCGTCGACTACAACTACTGCGACCTGAACATGGGGTTGAACCTTCTTTGTTGCAATACGAAGGGAAGCTAATAGCGACTTCAGAGGCTCATTCCTCTGATAAGTGCAGACATAGATAGCCACAGATTGGGATGATTTTGAGTCCAAAGCTAGCTCCTTAACAATCCCTCAAAATATATTTTAGTTTCAACAATCGAGATTTCCTCGCCATTGTAATTTAACGTAACATTTCTTGAGGAATGCAGTGAGTGGGACCCCCACAGTCATCTGGCCACGCATCGAGAAGTCCAGTTGCTAGACGAGGTGTGTCTTCAATTACCTCAAAAATCAGTTGAGTCGCTAGTTCGATATAACGAGAGTTATGTCCAACAGCTTGGACACGGCGATATTTGAGCCCTACCCCTTCTGCGGCTTCTTTAGCCTGAATGTCAAGGTCGAAGAGCACCTCTGTATGATCGCTGGTGAACCCTAGAGGACATATGAGAATGTCGTCTCCAGATTCACAAACTCCGCTCTCAACTAGGTGATTAATCTGATCACACACATCAGGCTCTAGCCACGGCATGTGTGGTGGGCCAGAACGGGATTGAAATACGAGTTGGTGATCGCCGATAGCCGTTTCGCTGGCGAGCATGCGAACCACTTCGTTCAGCTGCGGTTGATACTCAGATACTTCAGCCATTGAGTTTGGAATGGAGTGAGCTGTAAACAACGTGTAAGGCTTAACCGTCATGCCTTCTAGGGCAGTATTAATGTTCTCTACCCAACCTTGTACAAACGTGGGATGATTGAAATAGAGCCGCAACTTTCGGAGCTCAATTCGATCAGACGAAGCGTGTCTGGCGGCGTCTAAGTCTTGGCGATACTGTCGGCAACCAGAAAATGAGCTGAATGCAGATGTTGTGAAGACTAGGGCATGCTTAAGTCCCTGATCTGCCATCTCGGTAGCCGTATCGGCGATGTAGGGAGACCAGTTTCTATGCCCGACAAAGACCGGCAGGTTTAAGCCTTTACTTGCCAGAGCTGCCTCAAGGTCCTTAGCAAAGTCTCTAACAAACTCGTTCAAGGGAGAAACGCCACCAAATATCTTATATTGCTCCGCTACTTCCTCTAATCGGGCTTCGGGCACCCTCTTGCCCCGAGTCACATTTCTTAAGAATTCCATGACGTCATTGGGGCCCTCAGGACCTCCAAAGGACTGCACTAAAATAGAGTCGTAGGTAGTAGCCACAGAGTGAATCTAGCGCTCTACAGTCCACAAGCCTGAAAAGGTATTAAGTTTCCAAATACTGGGTAATTAAACTAACTTTAATTCATGCAGCTAGAATTCGATATTGGGGCAAGATACAGTGAATGTCTGGAGGAATCGTGTCACCGCAAGTAACGGCCATTATGCCCGCTTACGAGAGGCCAAAGATGATGTCTGAGGCGCTGCGATCAGCCCTTAGTCAGACTTTCGAGGACTTCGTAATTCTTGTCGGCGACAATAGCGTTTCGGATGACATCAAAGAGCTGGTCGAATCCATCGATGACCCCCGCATCCAATACCATCGCAATGAGCCAGGGGTAGGTCCACAACAGAACTGGGTCAATCTGGCAAACATGGCTACGACTCCATACCTCGCTTCTCTGCATGACGATGACGTATGGGAACCTAGCTTTCTTGAAAAGACCGTTGCTGCAATGAAAGCAAATCCTGGTACCAAGATGGTGTTTAGCGATTACTCCATTATCGATTCGAACAGTACACACCTCGAAGCTTTTAGCGACAAAGTCTGTGCTTGGCACTATCGAGACAAACTCCCCGACGGCCCCATGCAGATGTCAGTCGAAGACGGAATCCGATTAGCAGTTGTCTGGAACTGCCCACAACCCGCCTATGCAGCTCTAATTGATACCCAGTATGTGCAAGGCGTTCAGTTCTTGGACGAGATGGCTCCGCTATATGACATCTGGCTTAGCTACCAAATGGTCATTGACGAGCAACCGATGTATTACATCAACGAGCGCCTCACCCGCTATCGGGTCCACAACCAAAGCCTCACTTCAAGCTCGTTTGCAGCTGCAGAAGACAAAGTGTTTGGCCATGTCATAAACTCTCACCCCGACTTAAACATCACTCAAGAACTTCAAGATCGATGGGCCGACCTACGTTGGGGTCGAGCTACTAAGTTGATGTTCGAAGAAGAGGGTCGATCATTTTCTCAAGAAGAATTTGCCCAAGCAGTCAGTGGTTTACACGGCCGCAAGAAGCTGGCAGCATGGCTTGGCGCTAACTCTTCTTTGGTTTGGAACGGCATGCGCTGGATCAAACAGTCAAAGACTATTCCCGCTAGCTAGCTCTATTTTCGAGTTAGGCAACCACATCTTCACCCATTGGCGTCGAAGGGGCTTGATCCACTGCTGGCCAAATCTCTTTTGAAATTCGTTGCCAGTTAGCGGTAGCTGAAAGCTGCCCAAAGATTCCCATTAGACCTAAAGTGATGCGCTGAACAATGACCATTGAAGGTGGAACATTTAGGGTTTTCATTAAGGGACCAAACTCGCCCTTCATATCAAACAGCCTTGCCACACCTTCTTGGGAGTAGCTTTCATCGATAGTCAGGTCACGGTCTTCGATTACATACTCATAGAAGTAACGGAAATACTCATTTAAGTGATCCGTACTGAATTCTTTAGAAGCTTCTGACAGAATCCCAGCCTTCTCGACTTCAGCACGAAACTTCTCTTTGTCTGGATTCAAAACCATGTGCTGAATGAGTGTTTCAAACAGGCCAACCTCGGAGTCGGTGAACTTCTTCACCAAGCCAAAGTCGAGGAAAGTGACTTTCCCACCCTTGTGAAATATGTAGTTACCAGGATGAGGGTCCCCATTGAACGCATTTAACTGGTAGATCGCCCCAAATGAGAACCGAAAGATAGTTTCAGCTAGATCATTCTTCTCCTTTTGTGACCAGGAAAGCACGTCAGAGAATTTGGAACCAACAACTAATTCAGAAGTAATGACTCTAGCCGAAGACAAATCATCATAAATCTTAGGGACGTTGACGTACGGGTGTCCTTCGAAGTAATTGCTAAAGAACTTTTGGTTGTTAGCTTCTGCTTCATAGTCCAATTCTTCTGCAAGCCGATCTCGAATTTCTTCGACTATTGGTTCTGGATCCACCCCTGGATACAACGCAGCCAACATATTGAATAACCAGTTAGCTTTCTTAAGGTCACTGGCTACAGCCGACCCAATGCCCGGGTATTGAACTTTGACCGCAACAGCTTCACCATCAGAAGTTATTGCAGAATGTACCTGGCCGATAGAAGCTGCAGCGATGGGCACCGGGTTCCACTCTCTAAAAATATCTTGTGGCTTCGCTCCTAGCTCTGCTTCAATTTGTGCTTCAGCTAACTCTGGTGCCATAGGAGGGGCATCAGACTGCAGACTGGCTAAAGAGTTACGAGCATTCTCAGGCAAGCCAGAATCGAGATAGCTTGCCATCTGCCCAAGCTTCATCATGGCGCCCTTCATCTGCCCAAATGTTCGGGTTACATCTTCAGCCGTTTTGAGAGCAGCTTCGGAATTTAGTTCTGCCCGCTTATTCGCTGAAACAAACCGACGTCGGGCCTTCAATAACGCCATACGCCGCCCACTGGCGACCATCAGGCGCCCTAGCGAAGCGTTGCGTCTGATCCCAGAGCTAAGAGCTGATGCTTTGTTACCCGTTCTCCCCATAAGCGTCTAATATTAGTCGAAGGCACAGAGTAGATCTATGAGGTCAACATATGAGGCGACTAAATCCCAAAGAGCTGAGTGCTTATAGCCACGTACCAAAGCACACGCTTGAAAGGGTTCGCATCGTTGAAGGCATACCAATACCGGGATTTGCAGGTATAACGCTAGGCAACTTTATTTTCTTGAAGAAAAAAATCTCCAGGGAGGGCGATAGCCAGCTATTGGCACACGAACTAGTCCACGTCAGGCAATGGAAAGAACTGGGCAGAATCGGTTTCCTAGGAAAGTATTTAGCATCTTTCCTTAGACATTTAAAAAAACAAAAGTCTTGGATGTCGGCCTATCGAGCCATTGAGCTAGAGGAAGAGGCTCGAGACGGCTGCGACCATTGGGTAAAAACCTGCACAGATACTCACGATGAGCACTAACGATAGGGACACTTGCTAGTCTCTTCAATGGGTAGATATTAGGCAATTAGAACAGTAATGTCAGTACGTTGAGCCAAGATACTAATGTGATCGAAACACCACAATATTTGTCTCCATCCTCGGCTGCGACCTTTGAAACCTGTCCAGCCAAGTGGAAATACAAGTACGTCGATAGAAGACCAGATCCTTCAGGTAAGCCGGCACTCGTTGGTTCCTTTGTGCATCTGGTCTTAGAAGAGTTGTGCAAGCTCCCAGCAGAAGCACGCACGCTTGAACAAGCAAAGTCGATAGCTACATCTATCTGGCCAGTCTTTGAGACAGAGGAAGACTACACAGCCTTGGAACTAAATGAGGAAGACGTTCGAGCCTTCAAATGGCAGGCTTGGATCTCTACCCAAGGACTTTGGAAACTAGAAGATCCCAAAGAGGTCGAAGTTGTCTCTACCGAGCAAAAGATAGTTACCAAGCTTGGCGATGTTCCCTTTAAAGGAATCGTCGATCGGCTAGAGCGCATCAACAACGAACTAGTAGTGAGCGACTACAAATCTGGGCGTCTACCTGGTGTCAGATGGCGTGCAGACAAAATCACTCAGGTCATGCTTTATGCTGCGGCAGTCAAAGCCTCCCAAGATGAAACTCCAAGTGCAGCCCGACTGTTATATCTAGGGCAACGCATACTCGAAGTGAAAGTTACGGCCGAAAGAATCGCAGAGGCGACTGATCAGCTAACTGAAACCTGGGATGGTGTCACAACGTCTTGTGAGTCCGAATCGTTCGACACGAAACCAGGTGTTCTGTGTGGCTGGTGTTCCTTCATCGACGTCTGTGAAGACGGTCAAGTTGAAGTAAAGAAACGCATGAAGAAAAAGACTCTCTCTGCAGAAGCTCCAGCCTGGCAAATTCTAAAGATTAAATCGCAAGCTGCCTAGTTCTGATTGAACGTGTCTACCACGTCAATCCAAAGCTGAGTTGCCAGATCCAAGCTGTGAAGATCAATTCTTTCGTTGTGGCCATGGAAACGAGAGTAGAACTCAGAAGAGTCAACGTTTGAGTTTAGGAGTCCGGCGCCAAGCACTTGAGATCCCATTTCTCGATAGAAACGTGCATCTGTTCCGCCAGTGATCAGCCCTGGAACAATTGTGGCGCCTGGTTCGGCTCGTTGAACAGCTGAAGCCACCGAATCCCACAGTTTGCCTTTTACCTCTGAAGAAGAAGCTAGTTCTTTATTCGCAGGCGTGTCTAGGAAGCGTTCGAACTCGACTTCTCCATACAGGTCACCTAAAGCCGTGCGGAGGTGAGCGTCAATCTCATCTGGTGTTTCGCCAGGCAATGATCGAATATCTAGGTGTAGTTCTACGTGGTCACAGATGGTATTTGTTTTTGTTCCGCCCTCAATAACGTTTGGGCTAAACGTGGTGTGTGAACAAGCGTGAAAGAATGAGGCGTCACCGGGATCTAGTTCAGACAGGGCTTCTGCCAAGGCAGCTTCTGAACTTAGGCGACTTCTTAACTCTGCAGGAAGGTCTAGAGAATCAATTCTTCGTTTCCACTGATCTGTCAGCACAGGGTTTGGTCGATACTGATCGATTCGTCTGACTATTTCAGCAGCTTTCACTAAAGCATTATCTGCCCCATATGGACGAGAGCCGTGACCGGGTTTGCCTTTGATTATTAGCCGTCTCCAATCAACACCTTTCTCCCCTGCGTTAATTAAGACAAACTTGCCTGTTTCGTTTTCTGATTGGATGCCGCCATATTCTGTTAACACACAATCTGCGGCGATGAGGTCCCAATGATTTTCCACTGCATACTTTGCCCCATAAGTTCCGCCAGCTTCTTCGTCTGCGACTGCAAAGAAGACAAGGTCACCTGCCGGCCTAGAGCCAGACATCGCAACCTGCTTCATAGCAACAGCCATAGAAGCAGTGAGATTGAGCATATCGATTGCCCCTCTCCCCCAAATTTCGCCGTCAATTAATTCGGCACCGAAAGGATCGTGCTTCCAACCTTCCGGGCTAACGGGGACAACATCAGTGTGGCCCATTAGACAAAGACTTGAGGCTTCTGGGTTACTCCCCTCGAGTCGTGCGACTAGAGATTTCCGTCCTGGTTGGGATTCAAACGTGTCTAGCTTGATCCCTGGCAGGCCCAAATAACCCTCCAGTAAGTCTGAGTTCTTATACTCGTGCCCAGAAGCTACAGACCCATCATTGACGCATTCGTTACGAATTAGTTGTGTCAATAACTCTTGTGTTTCGTTGAACTTACTCATCTAGGTCTCGACTCTAGTCCACTTACAGCAGCTGGTGAGTTAAATAGCCCTGACGCCCATAAAGGCTCAGTTGATGGCACACTGAAGAGGTGAAGGTAACTCTGATTGTTAACCCTGTGGCCTCCTCGGTAACGAAGAGAACTCGTCAGGTAATCCAGAAAGCGCTCAGCGCAGACCACGACCTAGATGTCCAAGAAACTAAGGCTAGGCAAGATGGGACTGGCCTTGCCGCAGAAGCAGCAGCTAATGGCGCCGAGGCTGTGATTGCTCTTGGCGGAGATGGAACTCTTAACGAAGTTGCAAACGGTCTTCTTGAAACAGATTGCACCCTCGGAATATTACCTGGAGGTTCAACAAACGTATTTGCCAGATCGCTTGGTTTCCCAAATGAGGCAGTCGAAGCAACAGCAATCATGCTCGACTCAATGGCTGAGAATAAACCAGAACCAGCCAGCATCGGTAAAGCAAATGGTCGCGCCTTCTTGTTTCACGTCGGAGCTGGCTTCGATGCAGCGGTAGTGTCCAAGGTTGAAGAAAAAGGGAAACTAAAACGATACATCGGACACCCGCTTTTTGTTGCCAGCACCTTTACCACCTGGCTCGGAGAGGTCGATAGAAAAAACCCTTGGTTCGACATAATTACTGATGACGACATAATTATTCGAGATGCACAATTCGCAGTCGCCCTAAACTGCAATCCATATACCTACATGGGGAGCCGTCCTCTAGATCTTGCACCCGAAGCAACTCTAACCACTGACTTATCGCTCATTGTTCTTACCAAGCTCTCTTTCCGAAGGCTGGTTCCTGTGATCAGCAGAGCAATCCGCTCCAAAGAGGGCATCGCTAACTCTGATGCGACTAAGCACTTAAGTAATATCAAGGAAGTGACTATCGCCGGACATAGACCTTTCCCATACCAACTGGACGGAGAGTTCTTTGATCCAGTTCACTCTCTCGAACTCGAAAGTGTTAAAGATGCGCTACAGATTTTGGTGCCGCCTAAGAAGCCTGTGAATACGTCTGAAAACTAACGTGAGCTCGAACCCCAGACGTCGGGGTGTTATGCAGCGAAATTTGACCATTGAGTGAGTCTTGCACCAAAGACTCACATATCTTCATGCCAAGCCCCTTCGCCTTTGCAGTGTGAAAGTTGTTTGGCAGAGGCTGACCATTGTGAGTCACAGACAAAGAACATGTAGGGCCTTCCTGCTCTAGGCGAACATCTATCAAACCCTTTGTTTCCACATTCTCAAAACCATGTATGACAGCGTTAGACACCAACTCAGAACAAATCATTGCTAGCGCACTTGCGACCCGCTCCTGAACGATTGGACCATTGCCAGACAAATTTATCTTTATGCCCGAATGGATCCCAAGTAGTGACGCTTCGAGATGTGAGACAACTGCATCTATTACTTCGGCCGAATCAATCTCTTGCAGGCCTCGCTTCGACAGCAATTCA
>CALJAE010000153.1 GCA_938028175.1 uncultured Acidimicrobiales bacterium | reverse complement strand
TTTACAAGAGCGTTGCTCTACCAGCTGAGCTATCCGGGCGAAATTACTCGCATTACCCTAGACCATTAATCGGCCAATGGGTACGCAAATAAGCAGTTTTCATAGAAAATCTAACAGAACAATTTTGCCCAGTTTCGGAACTGAAATGTAGAAACGGCTATTTTAGACTTACAGAGGACGAACTGAGTTCTGTCCCTGAACTAGCAAGAGGATGTAAATGGAAGACTTTGAGTCTGAAGAACAAGTTTCGGTCGGTCAATTACTTAGGCCCGATAACTCGAATTTGAAGCGCGGTTTTGCCCTTGTGACAATGGCTTTAGCCCTCGGGGTGTTTATATCTCTGTCGGTTCTGCAGCCATCTGAGGAGACGGTCTCTACTGAGTCTGAGGTTGCCGCTCCAACTGTTTCGATAGCAGAAGCTGAGCCAACAACCACTGCTGAAGTAACGACAACAGTCGGAACAACTACAACAGATGTAGAACAAGAAACCACGAGCTCAGATACTGACACCACCGAAAGTCAAACGACTCCGACAGTAGCTACAACAGCAGCGACTACTGCGACTACCGCTGGGACGACACGCGGAGATACAGTAGTCAGAGTATTTAACGACGCTGGGTTCGCCGGCGTTGCAGGACTAGCAACAAGTATTATTGGGGGAGCAGGGTTTGAAACCATTTCTCCAACCGATTCGCCTGAGCCAGATCAAGTTTTATCACAGGTGCTCTTTACCTCAGGGTTTGAAGACTCTGCAGAAGAGATCGCCTCGCTGCTGAATATTAGTAGCGCTCAAGTGCAGCAGCTCAGTGCAGGAAATCGACCAATCGATGATGTCGACGGCCTAGACATAGTGGTTGTGATTGGCCGCAACGAAGACTTACCTCGTTAGCAGTCGCTACGAATCGAGCTTAAGGATGTCGGGGCCTTGGTAAACGAAGGCTGTATACACCTGAGCGAACTTCCCGCCTAGATCGAAGAATTCTTCGAAGTGTTCAGGCTTTGAGAAGCCGCCTACGCCGACAATATCAAAGCTGTCGTCAGCATGCTTTAGTAGTGGCTCCCAGGACTTCCGAGCTAAGTCTGTGAGTAGCTCACCCGAGATTCCGCCCACATCGTATTGGTGCTGAGATGTGGTGTTAGTTGCTATTAGTCCAGACAGGTCAAACTCTTTAGCCACTTCGACCATGTCATTAACAGTGTTTTCTGATTCGTCCGGAGAGATCTTTAGGTAGATAGGCTTTCGCTCGCTGATTTCGGTGAAAGGCTTCAGCAATTGCTCGAGCCAGGCACGTTCTTGCAGCTTTCGCAGATCTGCGGTATTTGGGCTCGATACATTTATGACTATGTAGTCTGCGTGTGGCGCAAACATTTTATACAGAGCAACGTATTCATCTGCTGCTTGTTCCAGCGGTGTGTCCTTATTCTTGCCGATATTCACCCCGAGGGTGGCTGGCCCTTTGTAGGTCTTAACTCGCCGAAGAACTTCTTGCGCACCTCCGGATGGGAAACCCATGGCGTTGCGTAGCGAGTTATCTTCTTTGATTCTCCAGATACGTGGCCGTTCATTGCCGATTTGAGGCTTCAACGTAACGGTTCCTACCTCAATTGCTCCGAATCCCAGATGTGCAAGGAAATCTAGTGCCCGAGCGTCCTTGTCGAATCCAGCTGCCAGACCCACCGCATGGCGCCAAGTCATGTGTTTCGATTGAGCTGAACGCATTTCTGAGTCGGGCAGAGCAGGAAACGCTTTTCGTAGCGGCCAAGCGTTTGAGCTCATCATCCCCATCGCAAAGTTATGTGAGGTTTCTGGATCTAGACGGAACATGAAGGGCTTTAGCGCTTGGTACATGTCAGAGACACTACCCAATTACATTCTTTTTTAGCAATTTGAATCGGTTAGTTAGTATCGTTGGGATTGCGGGTTCCACTAAGTAGCTATATAGGAGACTTATTCATGGCAGTCACGAGCGACACCAAGAAAGAAATCGCACTCGGTATTTTCGAAGCAGGACTTCTAAATTTCGGTGACTTTACATTTAAGTCTGGGATCAAATCACCAATGTATATGAACCTGAGAAATCTCGGTTCGCATCCAAAGTTTTTAAAGAAGGTCTCAAAGGCAATCGGTGAGATCGTAGAAGATTTGAACTACGACATCATCGCCGGGATTCCCTACGGTGCTATTCCGTTAATGATGGGAGTCTCGTTAGAGCTTGATAGACCAGTGATCTTCCCAAGAAAAGAGTCCAAAGAGTACGGGATGGCCAAGGATATTATTGGCGATTTCGAAGCGGGGCAAAGAGTTGTAGTTGTCGATGACTTGGTCACTACAGGAGACTCGAAGATCGAATCTATGGTCCCATTCGACGAAGCTGGACTAAAGGTCGAAGATTTCGTGGTCATTCTTGATTACGACCGTGGGGCCACTGACTTACTGGCGCAGAGCGGCTATGCGCTGCATTCGATTATGACGACAGCTGAAGCTGTAGACATAATTGCTGCAGAGTCTCTGATCGATGAGGCAATGCACGAACGGGCCAAAGCATTCTTAGCTTCGCTTAAAGAATCTTAGCCAGCAAGGGCTGTAACAATCATTCCTACCACTACTGATAGAGACTGGTATAAGTGGTGCTCAGGTGTGGTCATAAGGGATGGATCATCGTCTTCGCCGACGTCTAGTTTTGTTCCCAGTACAAGTCTTAAATCGTTAAGGACAATCATCCATGCTTCGGCTTCGTCTTCTGTAAGCTCTTCTTTGTCGATGCTGTTTCGAAACGTAGAGATTTTCTCTGATTTCAGCTCTGTTAGCTCCGATATTCCCAGGACTTGATAGCCGACTTCTAGTTCAGGATCGTTGGGATAGGCAGTCGGGAACAGCCTCTTAGATTCGGGTAGGGTTGGATCTAATAGCAGATCGTATTGGCTTAGGAGTTCTGCAAGGGCTGCACGTGTGTCGGCAGAAGCCTCGACCACAATCGGTGGTTTAGAGCCAAAGCGTGTCCGTCGGTAAATTAGCAGATGGCCAGAATCATGTTCTACACTACTGTCTTCAGGTTCCACGCTATTTGTCCTGTTCCAGTGTTGCCCATAAGCCATAGCCATGGAGACGATGCATAAACATTTCTGCTTCAGTTCTTTCTCCATTGAATACGTTTGCTCGACCTTTTTCATGGACGTCTAGCATTAACTTCTGAGCCTTCGACTTGGAGTAGCCAAACACCTTACGAAATACATAAGAAACAAAGTCCATCAGGTTAATTGGGTCGTTCCAGACGATTACCGACCATGGGACATCGGTCTCCACTTCGATAGATGTGTCATCGAGTAGAACTGTGTCTGATTCGGTTTCTGGCATCGCACTCGATTGGTTCACTAGTAATGACCTTATCTAGAAATATTACTAAATCGGGTAGTGATGCTTTGATGGTCAGTTTGTTCACGTAAATCAATTTCAGCTGTATTTGCTGTTGGAAATGGTATAGAGATCCAACCCATATAGGTCCAGATAAGGGTGGCTAACACCACATGAGCTAGCACAAGCCCAGGTGGAACACCGAGAACAAACTGGGTGTAGCCAATTGCCCCCTGGGCCACGAGTAGGCCAGCAAATCTAGAGAGAACCTTTCTGGTGCCGAAATTATCCTTGTTTCGGTAGAGAGCCCAGAGGGTGACTGCAATTAGTAGCCAAACCGATATCGAGTGAATCCGAGTGATGTTTTCTAGATCAAACCCAAGCCTCGATGCTCGAGTATCGCCTGAGTTAGGACCGCTGCCTGTCACAACTACTCCTAGGACGATGGCAATACCTAAGAGACCCTTGACGCCACTAATCAAACTTTGGCTGGGTTGGCTCGTCTGGGAGGTTGGGCGAAGCTCTTTAAAGGCCCGGATGCCCAGGTCTATTAACACTATTGAAAGCAAGAAATGTACGCCCACTATGCGAGGGTCGAGTAAGGAACGTACAGTCAACAACCCGACCAGAGCCTGTGTTATTACTCCAAGTAAGATTAAGAAGTTGAGGTTGCGCAGCTTGGAGTAGTTCAAAGAGCGTTTTAGTTTGCTTCGATTAGCAAGGACCAGTCCGGTGGCTACGAGTGAAGCGACTAGCACGAAGCCAGAAAGGAGTCTGTTGCCAAACTCGATAATTCCATGAAAGTCAGCCTCTGGGATGAATCTGTCTTCGGAGCAGCCAGGCCAATCTTCACACCCAAGCCCAGAATCGGTTAGCCGAACTGCAGCACCAGTAAAGACTATAAGAACTAGGACGACAAGAAGAACCGTCTGCCATCTCTGAGTCCAAGGAGTGCCGCCTTTACTGGCTGAGGTCATATCTCACAGGTTATCGCCGCCGGACCGCATACGTCACTAGACTCAGCCCGTGGCCAGTGTTACACCCCTCAACATACCCGAGCTGACTTCTCGCAAGCCTGGCCTGACTGTTACTATTGCCGGCTCAGTTTCGGCTGGTGTGAAAAAAGTGGCAGATCAGATTGTGCCTTACACCGAGTTTTGGAGCGAAACCAACCAGGATTTGGCGACTAGATCGGCGACTCCAGAATCTCTAGCGCCAAACCTCTTGATATTTATTGGAGATTCGTCAGCTCTTGGTGTAGGGGCAAGTACACCCGAGAATGGCTACGTGCGCTTAGTGAGAGACTTCGTGGCTGGTTCAACGGGGGACCAATGTGAAGTGCTAGTGCTCGCTCGATCGGGGGCGAAGGTAAGCGAAGGGCTCGATGAATTTCTCCCGGTAGCAGCAGAAGTTCTAGAATTCTGGAGTAAACACAAAGCTGGTACTGCTCGAATAATTTCGTGTATCGGCAGCAATGATATTTTCTGGTCGCTGTCACTGAAACGCTTACAGAGGCAGCTTGACTCTCTTGTGGGCGAATTGCCAGCCGGTTCGCTAGTTGCCACTTTGGCAGGGGGTTCTCCACGAGCGTTTGCCTGTAATGCTCATCTGAAGAAAGTCACTGCTGAAAACAATCTAAAAGTAGTTGAACCTTGGCGCAATGATCTCTCCGGTGCTCTTTCTCGAATAGCAGAAGATAAGTTTCATCCGAACGACTATGGGTACCAAAGAATGGCTGACGCCTTTTGTGAAGCCCTAGATTCAACGTTCCCCTAAAAGCTAGTCGAAGATAGTTTCAAGCGTTTGCAGAACTGTACGAGTTCTACGTAACCGATTCCATTCTTGTACCTGGGCCCTAGTTGGGACTTGATCCTGTAATAAAGAGTAAGCGGTTACTGCTTCGGTTGAAGAACGTAACTTTGTTCGTAACTCAATCCCCTCTGCAAAGAAAATTACTATCGTCGCCCGTGTTACAGTGCCTTGTTCAAGTTGGTCCACCCAGTAGGCCTTACCGCCCTTATCTGAGCCACGTTTTAGAACAACGTTGTATAGAAATTCGACGTAGTCCTCATCGTTGGCATTTCTGAATCTAATGCCGAACTCGTTGCCAGCTTCAAAGTTGTATGCGATTTCGTCTAGTCCGACACCTTCGTCGGCAAGGTTTGTCCAATACGCAAGACCAGACTTGTCGGGAAGCCGGTTGAAGAAAGAAATGTATAAGCGAGTGATAGTTGCTGATGTCGAGTCAGCATTAGATATTTCAGAAACTCTTGAGGTCAATGCGGTTTGATTCTGAAGGGCTCCATCAACTACTGGGGTTGGGTTAATAGAAGTAAATCCACCATCACTAGTTGGAAAAGCTACTTCGAAGTGAAGATGAGGAGCTGTACTTTCAGCATTTCCTGAGTCACCGTTGAAACCAATGATCTCGCCGGCTTCAACTCGGGTAGAAGTGTCGATGCGATTTGAACCACTTGGGATTGCATTACAAAGCCTTTGGCTAAATGCTTGGTTGCATCTTGCGTTACCATTGTCGGTGCCAGGTGTGTCATTGTTTAAGTGGATATAGCGGTAGCGCCAGCCACTGTCACCGGTTAGCTGGATCCAGTTTCCGGATCCGTTGTTGAACTCTGAGAAACTTATCGTCCCAGATTCGACTGCGACTATGGGAGCTCCTTTGGGTCCAAGAATGTCAACACCTAGATGGGATCTGCCACCGCTTCTTGGGGCACCCCAGGTATCACTCCAGTTGAACTGGCCAATCGAGCTAGCCTCGACAGGGAATATAACTTCTGGTGCCTTTGGTTGATTGGCTTGTACCTCAGTGGCGCTGATTGCCGATGCTGAAGCCATCAACCCGTAGAAGAAAGCAACTACGAGTACCTTAAGACCTAACTTTTTCATTCCCCTCCTAAACGCACTTCTAGGACTAGATTTTGGTAGACCTGCCACGGAGTGCATATATGACTTTCGACACCTACCAGCAATTACTTAACAGGGTTCGAGAATCTGGGGGTAACTCAATACGAAATTACCTTGCTGGAGACTCTGAGTTATCCACAGGTGAGATTGCGAGCCCCGAAAATCCAGGCTGGTTTAGCGAAACAGACGCTATTTGGAGAGTTAATGCGGATCCGGCACTGATTATTGGAGGGTTGGCATCTTTGTTTATTCAGACGCTGCATCCAAGAGTCATGTCTGGAGTCGCAGACCATTCTGCATATGAGCAAGACCCTCTAGGCCGTTTACAAAGGACTGGAAGGTTCATTGGTGCAACAACCTTTGGCACAACAGAAACAGCTGACACAGCAGTAGAGACGGTCAAGAAGATTCATAGCTTTGTTAAAGGTAAGACGCCGGCTGGAGATGCCTACAAAGCCGATGATCCTCATCTACTTGGTTGGGTTCACAATACTGAGGTTTATTGTTTTTGGAAGTCCTATGAAAAGTTTGGTGATGTTGATCCAGAAATCAGAGCAGACGACTATACAGCTCAAGCAGCCAAGGCATCGATTGGGCTTGGTTATAAATCAGCGCCGAGTACATTCGCCGAAGTTGAGCACAACTTGGAAACTTATCGAGCGGAGTGTGAATACACAGACCAGGCGAGTGTGGCGGTAAAGTTCTTGGTTAACCCCGGTGTGATTCCAAAACCGACAATTCCTGCTTATCTGTTGATGACTACTGCCGCAGTCAGTCTGTTGCCTCGGTGGTCTCGCGAAATGCTGAAGATTCCGGTGCCTCCGCTGGCAGCTCCTTTGGCAATACAGCCTGCTGCAAGACAGTTAACATCATTATTGCGTTGGTTTGCCGTCCCACCGCACGAGCGGCGAGCCGAGTAACTACGAGACTTTGACCCGCTCAGATTTTCCTTTGGCTAGCGATCTGAATGAGCCTAGTTCGATCTTGTCTGCGAATAGCCAAGTTATCGCTAGGAACAAGACGGTTCCAATCGAACCTGCTGCGAGAATCTCAGTAATGCTTTGTTTTGTAATCAGACTTGGCAGGCCATAGCTGAATGCTCCAATAAGTGCGGCTAGTAGAGGCGCTTTCCCAAAAGATTTAAGACCGCTCTTTGAATACACAAAGTAGGAGTTAAGGACATTCTGGACAGTCACAGCAGCGATCCATGCGATTGCAGCGCCAATCAACTCAAACGATGGGACTAACGCAAAAGTGAGAACAATATCTATGACGACAGCAATAGCAGTTGTTAGTAACGATCGTTTCGATCGCCCTAGCATTAGAAGAGTAATGTCAACTGGACCGGCGAGCGGACTGATCGTCATTCCAATGGCTAGCAAGGTCAAGGCGCCCGCTCCCATAGCTACTTCAGAGTCCAGCAAGCTTGCGACGCCTTCGGCTTTGAAAGCTAAGAGTACGAAGTAGGGGATAGTGGCGAGGATCATCCAAGAACCAATTTGTCGGATTAACTTTTGTGCCTTGACCATGTCCTTGTTAGCAATTGCACGACGAAGCGCTGGAGAGGTCGCTTGAGTAATACTGAAGATCATGTAGTTGCCGGCAGTGATGAAACGAGTAACTGATCCATAAATACCGGCTAAGACGTCTCCTGCAATGGCAGCTATAAGAATCTGATCTACCCGTTCTAGGAGCCCTTGCAGTGCAACAGAGGCTGCTCTTGGTCGGGTATAGTCCCAGAATTTCTTTCGAGTTATTGCTTCTTCACCGTTGCTTGTGAGGACACCCATTTTGATGGCTGCGCCGGTCGCTATGGCCAAACTGATAATTAGAGGGAGACTCCAAGTTAGACCAACTAGCGCTCCTTGTGTCAGTAGGTCGTCTGTTAGTAGAAATACTGCTAGTAGCGAAAGTAGCTGGGCTAGAGGTCTGAATACTTGGTTGATTAGAACGTGTGGGACAACAGATCCTAGAGAGCGTGTAACTCCTAACATGACTAGCAGCAGCGACCATGCAGGTATGGCGGGTGCTGCAGTACGAAGCATCGTTTCTCTCGCAGCAGAGTTCTCTTCGCCAATTAGACTAGCTATCTGCGGAGCGAGAAAGAAAGTTACTAGTCCGAGTAGCAGCGAGAGAACTATAACAGGCCTGATTGCAGCGTCGAGGATCGGGCGCATGTTGGTTGCGTTGCCATCCTCGTCCATACCTTTTGGAGCAAAGAACACAAAGCCGGTTTGTGCGCCGAGACTAGAACCGTTTCCGACAATAGAGACAAGAGCAGTGACAGAGAAGAACACACCGGCGAATGCAAGGCTTTCGCGCGCAGCAATCGCCGCAATACCAAAGTTAGCGATCATGGTAGCGATCGCCCCAAGCATAGATAACCCTGTGGCAGCACCAGCGCTTTGATGTTTTAGTTGTTTGGTGGTCATCTGCAATCCACTGGTTTCTGCGAGTACCCACATAGGCACTTAGTACCACTAGTCGGCTTTTTGGCTGTTGTAGTTAGCTAAATAGGCGAAGATTTGTTTAAAGGAGCCCCTCGTATTTGCCGTAACTAGCTTCATAACTCATCGGGAATTGATAGTTCTAATGGCGGATAATTTGACCACAAACGACAAGACCGTTCTATTCGTGTCTTCAGCTGGAGGACACTTGTCGCAGTTATTGCAGCTAGAGCCATGGTGGAAGCATCATCAAAGACACTGGGTAACCTTTGATTTAGCGGATGCGCACTCAAAGTTGTCTGACGAGCCTGTGACATTTGCGCATTACCCAACGACTCGAAACATTCCCAATATGTTTAGAAATGCTGGCTTGGCTTTTAAGGTACTTCGTCGGTTAAAGCCAGATGTAGTCATTTCGAATGGAGCGGGTGTTGCGTTCCCATTCTTTGTAGTTGCTCGAGCCTTGAGGATTCCAACGGTTTATGTAGAGGTGTATGACCGAATCAACTCAGCCACGTTGACCGGCAAGTTGTGTAAGCCTTTTACAACAGAGTTCTTAGTCCAATGGCCTGAGCAAGCAGAGATTTACGAAGGGTCAAAACTAGTAGGAGCACTTTACTAATGTCAACCTTGCCTAAAACTCCTTTAGTAATTGTGTCTGTCGGAACTGATCATCATGAATTTCATCGCATGATTGAATGGATGGATGCTTGGAGTCCAAAGAGTGACGTTCAGGTAATGATTCAGCGTGGAACATCGAAAGCTTCTGAATCATGGGAATCTCGAGAGCTCATCCCGTATAAAGAACTACTTAGTCTTTTTGGTTCGGCGACTGTAGTCGTTAGCCATGGTGGCCCATCGACTGTGATGGACGCTAGATATTGTAAGAAGCTACCTATTGTTCTGCCGCGTAATCCTGAATTTGGAGAACACGTTGATCACCATCAGATGGAGTTCGCTCAACATCTTGATCGCAACAACGTCGCCCTTGTAGTCGACTCGATGGAGCAGCTGCATGAAGCATTAGATCGTGCATTGGCTAACCCTAAGAGTATGGAAATCGACGCTACCGATGGAGCTATCGAAGGAGTCGTCGAGTTTGCCAACGTATTAGATCACTTGTTGGAAACAGCTACTCCCGTTTATGCCGAAGTCGACGGAGAAACAGGCGAGATCTTGTCTGAAGAATCCATGGCTGATGAAGTCGTGGGTGAAGAAAGTTTAGAACTCAATTTAGGAGAAAGATAAATGAGCGGGATCGAGAACTACGAAAAGGTGTCGGCAATAATTGCTACTCGAAATAGACCAGAGCTTCTGAGACGAGCGATAGACGCTATCTGGAATCAGGACTACAAAGGTGAGATAGAAATTGTAGTGGTGTTCGACCAGTGCGATCCAGACGAGTCACTAGTCAAAGAAGAAGACAGTAGAAGCCTTAAGGTAACAACTAACGTACGTTCCCAGGGACTAGCTGGTGGACGCAACAGTGGAGTTGACTTCGCTACTGGTGACTGGGTTGCTTACTGTGATGATGACGACGAATGGCTACCAGCCAAACTTAGTAGTCAGTTTGAAGCCATAGCGAAAACTCCCAACGCCAAGGCAGCCTGTACGGGTATTTTCATAAACTATGAAGATGAGGACACCGAGCGAATTCCGGATCCAGATGGAGTCAAATTTGAGGACTTCATTCGAGACCGCATGACCGAAGTGCATCCATCTTCTTGGCTAGTTAATCGCAGCTTCCTGCTAAATGAAGTCGGCTATGTTGATGAAGAAATCCCAGGTGGTTACGCCGAGGACTATGACTTCATGCTTCGCACTGTGAAGCAGACACCACTGGCCGTAGCTACTAAGCCGCTCGTGCGAATCTACTGGCATGGAGCTTCGTTCTTCTTTGAAAAGTGGAAGATGATCGATGATGCACTCGAATATCTGGTTACTAAGCATCCTGAGTTTAAGAATGATCCACGAGGTCTGGCAAGAATTCGAGGGCAACAGGCTGTAGCTAGAGCTGCCATGGGGGATCGAAAAGAAGCTTTGGGCGCAGTAGTAGAAGTAGCTAAGTTGAATCCTCTAGAGAAGAGGAACCTGTTAGCGCTAGTTGTTGCCCTTGGTTTACCAGCGGAGTTCGCTCTTAAGCAGGCTCATAAAATCGGTAAAGGCATTTAGCCTCGCTGTTTTAGCTAACTGGTTCTATGTTATTTGAACTTCTAGGTCTTTAGGCCTAAACATCTGTTTCCAGATGCCGATGGCGGGTTGTGAGAAAAACACATCGTCTACTAGCTGTAAAAAGGCTAAGGGGGTTCTCATGAAGATTGGCATTATCGCTCCACCATGGGTTCCGGTTCCACCACTTGCTTATGGCGGCACTGAGCTCGTAATTGATACTTTGGCTCGAGGTCTTGCAGTTGCAGGCCACGAGGTTGAACTGTTTGCGACTGGTGATAGCACCTGTCCTGTGCCAACCAAGTTCTTACTAGACGAAGCTGAGGGCGAGCGAATCGCTAACTCTTGTATCGAGATTAAGCACTTAATCGCCGGCTACACCGAACTAAGTAAAGACGTCGATATCATTCACGATCACACTCTGCTCGGCCCAGTTTATGGTCCGTCGGTAACTGATAAACCAATCGTTACGACAAATCACTTTCCGTACTCTGCTGACACTCACCTTATTTGGGAAGCTGTCACAAAGGGTCCTGGAAAGATCATTTCTATTTCAAATCATCACGCTTCATTAGCTTCAGAAGAAACAGTTGTTGACAAAGTGATTCATCACGGCGTTGACACAAGTCGCTTCCCTGATGGTGCCGGCGAAGGCGGGTACCTGGCTTTCTTAGGCAGAATGGTCACTCAAAAGGGTGTGCATACTGCAGTCGAGGTTGCTCGCAAGACTGGGATGCCCCTAAAGATCGCAGCCAAAATGCGTGAACCAAGAGAGATCGAATACTTCGAAACTCATATTAAGCCTTACCTAACATCTGAAATTGAATACTTGGGCGAACTTGGACCTAAAGACAAGCTCGAGCTTCTATCCGGGGCAAAGGCGCTTCTAAACCCTATTCGTTGGCACGAGCCATTCGGTATGGTGATGATCGAATCGATGGCTTGTGGAACACCAGTTATCGTATTCCCTCAAGGCGCTGCACCAGAAATCGTGACTGACGGTCTTACTGGCTTTGTAGTTAATTCCGAAGATGAAATGGCTGAAGCTGTTGGCAAGATCGATCAGATCAACAGAAGAGCTTGTAAGTTCGAAGTTGAGACAAGATTCTCTATGAAGCGCATGGTTCAAGACCATGTTGACTTCTATGAACAAGCTATTGCAGAGGCCAATGGCTCTGTTGTTGAGACCGACAAGATCGATCTTGCAACTAACAAATCAATCAAGCTTTAAGCCGCTGTGAGAAACTCTAAGGTGTCAGGTACTATAGGTATGTGGCACCAATTTCTCAATATTTATTAAGCGACAATGCAGTTGTCCAAAATGACCAGTTGGTTGTAGGTGGAATTAGCGTGTCCGACTTGGTTGCGGAATATGGCAGCCCGCTGTTTATTTACGACGAAGACCATGTTCGTGCGCGCTGCGAAGAAGCTGTCTCTGTCTTTGGTTCTCATGCAACTTATGCTTCTAAGGCTTTTTCATGTCGTTATATGGCCAAGCTCGTAACCGATTGTGGGATGGGTATAGATGTCGCTACTGGCGGCGAACTCGAGATCGCTCTGGCTGCTGGAGTCGATCCTGCCACAATAACTTTTCATGGCAACAACAAGTCCCTTCAAGAGCTTGAACGTTCGGTCAACGTTGGAGTGGGCAAAATAGTAATTGATTCCTTCGACGAGTTAGAGCGCCTTGAATATTTGCACTCACAAAACTTGTCAACTGTTCCAAATGTCTTAATCAGAGTAACTCCTGGCATTAAGGCTGAAACCCACGACTACGTTGCAACAGGTCAAGACGACTCTAAGTTCGGACTCACTGTATCAACGGGTGACGCCAAGGTATGTATTGACAAAGCTGATGCATCGCCGGCCGTTAATTTGCTTGGAATTCATGCCCATATTGGTTCACAGGTGTTTGTAGTTGAATCATTTGTTAAAGCGCTTCGGGTGCTAGCTGAAATCGCAGAGCCATATGATTTCGATGAGATTATAATTGGTGGAGGCATTGGGGTGCCATATATAGATGGCGAACGTGCTCCTTCTATAACTGAATGGGCAACGACGGTTAGAGATGAAGCTAAGAAGCTTGGTATAAAGGCGGCAATCGGTATTGAGCCTGGCAGATCAATAGTTGCCGCAGCTGGAATTACCGCATATACAGTCGGGACGATAAAGAAGGTTCCCGGGGTAAGAAACTTTGTTGCTGTAGACGGCGGGATGAGTGACAACCCTCGGCCGATAATGTACGACTCAGGCTACGAAGCATTTTGTCCAAACAGTATGTCTGACCCTCGAGAACTAACAGCCAACGTGGTGGGCAAACACTGTGAGAGCGGTGACATTATCGTTGTCGACGCTCAACTCCCAAAGTCGATCTCTGTCGGTGACCTATTAGTCACTCCTGTGACTGGAGCTTATGGTTATGGTATGGCGTCCAACTATAACGGAGTGCCGAGACCTGCGGTTGTGTTCGTCTCAAAGGGCGAAGCAAAGTTAGTGCGACGCAGAGAAACAATTGAAGATCTACTAGCAACTGATATTTTCTAGGCTCTTATCGGTCTCTTTCGAGAGAATCTAGCCAGTTCGCCGGTGTGCTATTCTCGACTATTGTGACGAGCGAGACAGCGCCTTCTAATTCTCAGAACCCTAAAGTACGCATAGGTTTGCTTGGCTATGGCACGGTGGGTTCTTCTCTTGCAAATCTCATATTGGAGCGTCGTAAAGCTCTCGTTGAAGCCTCTGGAATTGAATTCGAGCTGGTGAAAGTTGCCGTGCGTAACCCAGATAAATACACCTTCGATGGTTCCTTTGCCGTCAGTAACAGTGCAGAAGAAGTAGTCACTGATCCGAATGTCGATTTAGTTGTGGAGCTGATTGGTGGAATCGAGCCAGCTAGAGAACTTATTCTTATGGCTCTCGGTGCAGGCAAGCCTGTAGTTACTGGAAACAAAGAGCTTATTGCCAATCATGGCTTGGACCTTCAGAAGATAGCCAATCTAAACAAGG
>CALJAE010000152.1 GCA_938028175.1 uncultured Acidimicrobiales bacterium | reverse complement strand
GAACGGCCAGAAGTGATTGCAGTAGCAACTTGGGAAGCTCTGGCCGAGCAATTGATCTAGACTGCGACAATGTCCGTCACACTAAGCGCCCCTGCAAAGCTGACTCTGTCCCTCAGAATCACAGGTATTAGAGACGACGGTATGCATCTGTTAGATTCCGAAATGGTCACAGTTTCCCTCGCTGATGAATTAACAGTTAGCGAAGGCCCGGCCAGCGTTTCTATTTCGGGAAAGAGCGATGGGGTAGTAGCTGACGGTAACAACACTGTGATGAAGGCTATGAAGCTTGCTGGCGTAGAGGCCCAAGTTAATATAGATAAGATCATCCCAACTCAAGCAGGCCTCGGTGGAGGCTCAGCCGACGCTGCAGCTATTTTTCGGTGGGCCGAGTTTAACGATCTAGACGCAGCTGCAACTATTGGTGCTGACATACCGTTCTGTATTGCAGGTGGCCGAGCCAAAGTCACCGGCATCGGAGAAGTTGTGCAACACCTAGAGTTCGTCGAGCAGGACTACACGCTGCACACGCCAGCGTTTGGTTGCTCGACCGTAGAGGTCTATAAGACTTGGGACTCGCTTGGCGGTCCAGTTGGCAAGAATGGAAATGACCTAGAACCGGCGGCACTAGCCACGTATCCAGAAATGGAAGAAGCTAAGAACTACTTGTGGGAAGCAGCCGGAAAAGAACCGCGCCTAGCAGGCAGTGGTTCGACCTGGTTTGTAGAAGGACATGTCCAAGGAGACGAATTCGTCCGTTGCAGCACTGTAGAAATAAACTAGTTACTTCTTGTTGCGTCTTTGGACACGGGTCTTCTTGAGCAGCTTACGGTGCTTTTTCTTGCGCATTCTTTTGCGTCGTTTTTTAATGAGTGATCCCATGACTAGACAAATGCTAGCTTCCTAATAGGGGTTTCCACACCCCGTAACCCAAATAGTTTTGGTTTAATTCGGGACTTAAGTCTAGTTTGCTCCTTCAGTTTGGCGTAACAGGTGTTAGAATCAGTCTCGCACTTAAAGTGTGTTTCTACCTTCGCGGGTAGTTCAACTGGCAGAACACCGGCCTTTGAAGCCGGGGGTTGCAGGTTCGAGCCCTGCCCCGCGAGCTTATGGACCAAAGATCACTTCCCGATATCCATAGTGTCTGGAAAAGTTGGCTTGAGTCTTCCCCCGATTGGCAGGCCATGATTACCGGTGGTGAGCCAAAGAAGTCAGGTTGTGGTGACATCTACGAGATCGAGTGCCCACTAGATCGACCGCATGAGTCGTTGGCAATCGCTGACATGCGGAACCTTCCGTATGCTGAACCCCACTATCACAACGGCAATGAGACTGAGATTTACCTGATCTTGCAAGGGGCAGGGCTAGTTGTAATAGCTGGAGAAGAACATCATGTCTCAGCCGGTGACTACGTGATCATTCGACCAGAACAAGCCCACTACACATTCCCTGACCAAGATTTGGTAATGGCAGTGCTAAATTCGCCGCCGTTCGATCCGGAAAAGTACATTTGTTTGACAGATGATGACTCTGCAGTGGGGTTCAATAAGGCTCAATTCGAGGCTCATCTAGCTGCTTCATAGAGAATTTTGAGATTATTTCAAATTTTCGCTAAAGGTTCTGCCCTTTAGCCGATAGATAAGCCTCCCCCGATACTGCAGGGGTCGGCTGGTTCTCAGTCGGCTCCTGTGGGGATCAGAGCTCAGATCAGTAGCTAACAAGCACACGACTCGGGCCGAATAGTTAAGAGTGACAAGAAAACTATGTGCAGTGGTAGCCCCCGAGGCTTTCGTTTCTCAAGCTTATGATTACTTAGACCAAGAGTTTGGCGGTCAGAGCATCCTTAACCTGACGCTTCAAGCTGTTGTAGCAGCTGGAGCAGACCAAATAATTTGTGTCGGTTCGACGGATAACTTTTTAGTGGCCACTAAGGAACTCGATGTGAGCTCACCAGTAACTATGGTTCACCTAAGCGACCATAGAACAGAGAGCCATCTAGAAATAATCAGTTCATATTTGGATTCACCCAAAGATGTAACTGACGTTCTTATCTTGGGCGGCAACCAACCTCTGCTAAATTCAGACGACATTGCTTTGATGACTTCGGAACACGCAAAGCACTCTGCAGCAGCGACTATTGCTGTCGGTGGTCCACTAACAGGACAATCACGCAGTGCTCTAATTAGTGACGCCAAAGGTCGTGTGCAACAAGTTGAATCTTCTCGAGCAGCTCAAGCATTTGCCAGTGAAGAAGACGACCTTGCCGAAGCATATTCTCTCTATATCTTTGCTGCAGACTTGCTAGGTCCAGCTATACGACGAGCCAAGCCAATGTCAACAAACGCTCGGGTCGAAGACCTCATAGAAGTTATTGCTCAATCTGGTAACAAATGTCACCCGGTCGAAATGGGTCATCGAAGAGAACAAGTCCGAGGCGTTGTCTCAAACGAACACCTAGCCGATCTAAACGGCGCTCTCCAGAGACAGAAGATGGCAGAACTAATTGAGGCTGGAGTTCAGATCGTGAACCCAGCGCTTACTCACATTGATCTTTCAGTAGAAATTGGGGCAGGTACCAGAATTGAACCTTTCACAACGCTGACTGGTACCACCGTTATCGGAACTCAGTGTCAAATTGGGCCGTTTGTAGAGATTCTGGGGTCAAAGGTTGACGATGGTACGGAGCTTAATAACTGTTCTCTAAGACACGGTGAATTAGCAAACTAGAAACACAGACTGCCCATCTCTCTGAGCTACCCGAGTCAGACCACCTAAAGCTTCAACTTTGCAGTGGCCAGTCCGGGCGGTATCCTAAAACTCCTTCCAAGTTGATGGCTCGTGTCTGTCGACAAGATCGGAGAGTGGATGAAAGTTGTAACAACCAAGAAGTTGCATCTATTTTCAGGTCGGCACAGCGTCGAGCTCACTGAAAAAATTGCTGAGAGTCTCGGAGTAGAGGTATCGGAGGCTCGTTTGAGTCAGTTCCTTAGTGGCGAGACTCACTGCCAGTTCGGAGAGTCTGTTCGAGGCTCGGATGTGTTCATAGTTCAGACACACGGGGAGTTGGATGGACGAAGCGTTAATGACGCAATAATGGAACACCTCATAATGGTTGACGCAGCTAGACGAGCGTCAGCAAAACGAATTACAGCCGTCATTCCTTTCTATGGTTACTGTCGTCAGGATCGAAAGTCAGAAGGGCGTGAACCAATCACGGCACGGCTACTTGCAGATATGTTCAAAGCAGCGGGAGCTTCCCGACTCGTGTCAGTCGATTTGCATACAGGTCAGATACAAGGCTTCTTCGATGGGCCAGTTGATCACTTAACCGCAATGCCTATTCTTATAAACCGTTTAAAGGAAGAGGGAGATGATCTAGTAGTTGTCTCGCCTGATGCTGGTCGAGTAAAAGTCGCAGAGCGATACGCTCAACAGCTTGACGCCTCGCTGGCTATTATTCATAAGCGTCGTGTTAAAGGCCGTAAGAACCAGACAGAAGCAAAAACTATTGTCGGTAAGGTCAAAGGTAAGCGTTGCGTCATGATTGACGACATGATCGATACTGCGGGAACGATTTGCCAAGGTGCCGAGTTGTTGATGAGCAAGGGTGCAAATTCAGTAATCGGTGGCGCCACCCACGGACTATTCTCTGGTCCAGCTATCGACCGGCTAAAGAACTCACAGTTCGACAAGGTCTTGGTAACCGATACTTTGCCTTTGCCTCCAGAGAAGCGATTTGACAAGCTTGAGGTGCTCAGCATTGCCGATCTTATTGCCGACGCAATACGAGCAGTGTTCGAAGATACTTCTGTCAGTCATATATTCGACGGCCTTAACCATAATTAGTCTCTAAGTCGCCTTTAAATAGGCATTAATCCAACCGCAAGTTGGTATGGACTGAGCTGAAAGTCAGATAGGCTAGTTGGTCGCACCATGTAGCTCGACTACATGGCTGATAAGGATTTAGCAATGGCTCAACAAACAGTACAAGCATCAGCAGCACGCGCAGTAGGCTCAGCCCCAGCCCGCCGTCTTCGCAAAGAAGGTCAGATCCCTGGCGTTCTCTATGGTCTAGGTGGTGAGCCGCTTGCAGTATCAGTTGGTTACGCCGAACTAAGGGACACGCTCAAAGGCCCTCATGGTATGAACACCGTATTCTCTTTGGATGTAGACGGTGGCGAGACAGAGACTGTAATCGTAAGAGATGTGCAGAGAGATCCAATCAAGCGTGTTGTAACTCATGCCGATTTCCTAAGAATCGATCCAAACGAAACTATTCGAGTTCGTGTGCCGCTTGCTCTTGTCGGAGACGAATCAGGCGTTACTAACGACGGTGGTTTGATCGAGCAAAACCTATACGAGCTAGAACTCGATGCACTTCCTCTTTCTGTTCCATCAATCATTGAAGCAGACGTCACAGAGATGACCTTGGACTCATCGATAAGTGTCGGAGACCTCAAACTGCCAGAAGGCGTAGTTGCTGCGATTGCAGACGAGATTTCTGTGGCTTCTCCTTACATTCCTCGTGCAGTTGAAGAAGCTGCCCCAGTCGCTGAAGGCGAAGAAGGCGCTGAGGGTGCTGAAGGTGCTGAGGCTGCTGAAGGCGCCGATGCTAGCGGCGATGATTCATCTGGTGAGGGTGAAGGCAGCTCAGAGTAATTGCCATGGGCAAGCTGCTCAGCAAATTCAAATCAACCGAAGAGATTGATTTTCTTTTTGTTGGTTTAGGCAACCCTGGTTCTAAATATGCGGAGACTCGCCACAATATGGGGGCCGATGCCATTTTGGCCTACGCCGAATCTCAAAGATACTCTCTGGCAAGAGTTGGTACAGCCAACTTCGCGAGGCACAGAACCGATCAAGGTGTATCTGTGATCGCTGTGACTGAGAATTTCATGAATGAATCAGGGCAAGCTGTAGGCAACTTGATTTCAAAATTCAAGGTCACTGACGCCTCAAAGGTCGTAATTGTTCACGATGAACTAGATCTCCCAGTTGGTACGGTTCGACTCAAATCCGGAGGAGGCCTTGCTGGGCACAACGGTTTGAAATCAGTCAAACAGCATCTCAAGACCGACGAGTTTTCTAGGCTTCGAATTGGAATCGACCGCCCGCTACATTCTGGGCAAGTTTCTGGGTATGTTTTATCCACGCCGAATTCTAGCGAGGCTGCAAAAGTGCAAGATGGGCAGCTGCTCGCCCAACAAGCTATCGACATTGTTATAAGTACTGGTAGTGTCGAAAAGGCAATGGCTCAGGTCAACGCTGGGACCTAGGAAAGCTGACCATAGATGACACAAAGTGTATTAGAGCGTTGGGCTAGCTATGGGCCAGTGTCTCGAGTAATAGGGCGACAAAGCGATGATTTAAGTGTGCCAAGCTCTGCACAGTCTCTGACTATTGCGACTTTAATAGATCAGATCAGTTCAGGTCCATCGCTAGTCGTCGCGCCAAGCGCGATCGATGCTGAACGGTTAGCACAAGAACTTAAGCGCTGGCTTGGCGAACCCAGAGTTGAGTTGTACCCGGATAGCGACACGCTGCCATTTGAGAGGATCAGCCCTTCTACCTCGGTTATGGGCGGGCGATGCAAAGCACTCCACAAACTCAGTGCAGGCGAGCTTGATGTGATGGTGGCTTCAGCCAAGAGTGCAGTTCAAGTATTTGACCCAAACCAACAGCATGCACCAATAGTCATAGATGCCGAATCTGAGATCGATGTTTCCGAACTTAGTCTTTCTTTAGTGCATATGGGTTATAGGCGAACAACTCAAGTTGAGCGACGGGGAGACTTTTCGATCAGAGGTTCGATTGTTGACATATTTGCGAGTACCAGCTCGTCGCCTGTGCGAATAGACCTTTGGGGTGATCAGATTGACCGCTTGGTTAGGTTTTCAATAGCGGATCAGCTAGCAACGACAGAAGTTCCTAGAATTGAAATTTATCCGGCTAGAGAACTTAGCTTCCAAGGCCCAGTCAAAACCAAAGCTAAAGAGCTGTTAGCAGAAGCTCCATGGGGCTCAGAGCACTGGTCAAGGTTTGAGGCCGGCGAGTTTTTTGATGGCATGGAATCCTGGACAGCATGGATTGTCGATGAGCCTGCCGTTCTAGCCGATCTCTTTAGTGACACGGCTTTATTGGTAGAAGTAGATTCAGAACGAATCAAGGATCGAATATCTGAGATCCAGGATTCTGAACGTGAAATTGGCGACACTCTCGCCAAGAGTTGGGACGTCGACAACCTTTCTTCCGTAGGCCCTCTCAACTACCGTTCTTATGAAGACGTAAGTTGGGAGCAAAAAGGTCGCAAGTTGTTAGTTAACGCACTACCGACTATTGGCACTGGAGAAAGCGAGCCAAATCACGTTGGGGTCCGAGTCTGGCCGCAGACTGGAGAAGCGCTAGCTGAAGCACTCCAATCTGCAGCAGCAGAACACAACCCAATTGTCATCGCTGCATCCACGACTCCCGCTGGGATAGAACGACTACAGCGAACTCTAAGCAATTGGGGTATAGATGTGGCGAACTTTTCGGGACCCGGAATTCAGATTGAAGAGAATTCGATTATCCAAGCTGACTTTGAAAAGGGTTTCTTTACCCCAGAGGCAGGTGTGGCATTCATCTGTGACTCAGATCTTGGAGGTAGACGACGTAAACGAACTCGAGCGAAGCTAACTGGGGGTGCTGCGAGCAGTGTCGAAGATCTTTCGAAAGGTGACTTAGTTGTTCACTACACCCATGGAGTAGGAAGGTTCGAAGGCATCGTCACTAAGATGGCTGGAGGTCACGAAGGTGACTATCTCCAGTTGGCGTACGCCGGCGATGACAAACTGTATCTGCCAACTGATCAAATTGACTTGATCCGCCACTACGCTGCGACAGACAACCCTAAATTAAATAAATTGGGTGGCTCAGACTTCGCAAAAACAAAACGAAAGGTGCAATCCGAAGTTGCCAAGATAGCGCAAGAACTTGTTGTGCTCTATCAAAAGCGTGTAACCACGACTGGCTATCGATTTGGCCCGGATACGCCGTGGCAGAAAGAAATCGAAGACGCTTTCGAATACGAACTCACACCTGATCAAGCTTCAGCAATTGAAGAGGTTAAGTCCGATATGGAGACTGACCGACCGATGGACCGGTTGGTTGTCGGCGATGTTGGATTTGGAAAAACTGAAATAGCTCTGCGAGCGATGTTCAAAGCAGTACAAGAAGGTAAGCAGGCTGCGCTGCTTGCGCCGACTACGCTGCTGGCTCGACAGCATTACCAAACGTTTACTGAGCGACTTGCCCAGTACCCAATAAAGATAGGCGTGCTGAGTCGCTTTAATACCGCAGCTGAGAACAAGCGACTAGCCGATCTAGCCGCAGCTGGAGATTTAGACATTCTGATTGGAACGCACCGACTTCTATCTTCAGACATTAGCTACGCTGATCTAGGTTTGCTAGTTGTGGATGAAGAGCAGCGGTTTGGGGTTAGTCACAAGGAGAAAATTAAGGAGCAATCACACGAAGTTGATGTCCTAACCCTTTCGGCGACTCCTATTCCTAGAACCCTAGAACTGAGCCTTACTGGGATTCGAGATCTATCCGTTCTGAATACTCCACCTTTGGATCGTCAACCAATAGCTACACACGTTGGCCCAAAGGATGAGAGAGTAATTTCTGAAGCCATTCGTCGAGAGCTTTTGCGAGAGGGTCAGGTTTTCTACGTCCATAATAGGGTGAGAAGTATCGACCATGAAGCTCAAAGAATACGTGAGCTTGTGCCTGAAGCCAGAGTAGAGATTGCACACGGGCAGATGGACGAAACTAGGCTCGAACAGATAGTGACTGACTTTTGGGAGGGCAACTTCGACGTTCTAGTGTGTACAACGATTATCGAGTCGGGTATCGATATGCCGACTGTCAACACCTTGATCGTTGATAGCTCAGAGAACCTTGGCCTTGGTCAATTACATCAACTCCGAGGCAGGGTAGGCAGGTCAGGCCAACGGGCCTACGCATACCTTCTTACTGTTCCGGACAGAGTGGTTCCTGAATTAGCACATAGGAGATTGACAACAATTGGAGAAAGCACTGAGCTGGGTGCTGGTTTCAAGATCGCAATGCGAGACCTTGAAATTAGGGGAGCAGGTAACTTGCTCGGAACTGGGCAATCAGGCCATATCTCATCGGTTGGTTATGACCTGTACTGTCAGCTTGTAACAGACGCTATTGAGGAATTGAAAGGAAACGATCCAACCCCAGTTGCACCAGTCTCCATTGATTTACCAGTTGACGCCTATATTCCGGAATCATTTATTGTTGCAGAGAATGTGCGGATTCAGAGCTACCGTCGTTTGTCAGAGGCAACTTCGGCTGACGACCTCGATAAGTTGCTTGCTGATTGGAAAGATAGATTCGGGGAGATTCCTGAACCTGCCAAGATATTGGTCGAGCTTGCAAAGCTTCGGGTTCTAGTCACTGATAACGGAGTAAAGGCAGTGTCTTATCGCTCTGGTCCAGGCTTTGGTGGCCCTGAGGCTTTCATAAGACTTCAAGGCCTGGAACTTCCAGTAAGCGTGCAACTGAGACTAAAGCGTTTGTATCCAGGAAGTAAAGTTAGAGAATCTAACGAAAACCAGCAGGCATTTGTAGACATCGGAATTGACGATCCAGATAAAGCTAAGGATGCTTACGAGGTTGTCTATTCTTTGATCGGCATCTCGTAAGGTTCTTGATAAGAACGAGGATCAGAATCGACGCCTTCAAATACAAAGGCTCGTCTACCTAAAGCAACAGTTGTGCCAGGTTCAATCTTTATGGTGCTGTTAGGCTCGACCTGATTCCAGGCCTGGTTAACAGCATTCCAAATAAAGGTTCCGTTCGTCGAACCGAGATCAGATACTGAGACTTGAGAACCATCGATTGTTAAGGTCGCATGATTCCTAGAAATGGTTTCATTCCCCGTTGAGATCTTTAGAGGTTCGAAACCTTCCTCAGACTCTGGATTACGCCCAATCGTGTATGACCTATTAAGCCCATAGGTCATTCCATCATCAAAGATAATAAAGCCTGCGGAATCAATAGGAGCGTTCTTGGCAGTTACTTCGGCAAGTGGGGGTAGCTCATTGCTCGGAAGTTCTGAAAGGACAACATTGTGAAAGTCTTCAGCAGCTTCTTGTTCGGGAGATACCTCAACTTGCTCAGCAGCTGGCTCTTCTACCATCTGCGTATAACCACTGTCAGTTTCTTCTTGATCATCTACGGCTAGAACTGTGTTGGCAGCTGCGGCTTCTTGAACTGGAAGATCGACACCCGACGCACTGTCATTGCTGGTTGGATACTTGTCAAACTCGGCTGGGGTCATTGAGATCCCGGCGCCTGGGGCGATGCCTGTAGTCAGATTGTAAGGTGCTACTGGGCCAGGTGATTCTGATCCAGTAGCAAAAATCTCAATTCTTGATCCATCAATAAACGGGCTAATAGTATGCTCTTCGGCCCCAGGTAGAAACTCAAGTTGGACACCGCCAACTTCTATTTCCATAGAGCCTCGACGGAAGGCGGTAGCTGAGTCACCGTCTACGACTAGCGCTGCAAATACTGTGAGTCTGTTTAGATGAGCCCTTATAACTTCAGAAACTTGAGCACTAGTAGAAAGTTCATTGATCTGACCAAACATCGATGCCAAGGCTTCAAAGTCATTGTCTGAGCCAGGAGTGACAATGCATGCACTTGAGAAACGGGCCACAGCGCCTGCACCCCTATGGATGCCGCAGTCGTAGTAATTAAGCTTCGACATCGTCGTTCTCCGTTCGTGAGCCGCCAGCTGTTTCTTCGATTGTTTTTACGAGGTTTTCCAAAGTACCCGTCTCTGCTCCATTGATGCCAAGCATACGAGAAACTAAGTCTTTTTCTGATTCGGTAAGACTGCTAGACAGTGTTGGCCCTTGGATCTGCATATGTCTGAGCGTGTTTAGCAGCGAGGTTGTCGGTGCTTGAGGAAATATAGATGTTCCTGATAGTGCCCGATGAAGGGTGACGCCCATAGCCCAAAGATCAGTCTTGCGATCTGGAAGACGCCCTCTAATTAGGTCAGGGTGAGTGTACTCAACCGGGATCTGGCTGTGTGTTCCCGGTAAGGTCTGCCCTTGATTGATGACATGTAAAACCCCAGGGTTTGAGAGTTTTGCGCGATTGGTGTCCAGGCGAATATTTTGGGGACGAATATCACTATGAGTGATGCCGAGAGAATGAAGCTCATCAAGACTCTCAAGCGCCTCGCCCACGATACGTAGGACATCAGAGCGATCTAGATCTGGCGCAGGGTCAGCTAGTGTTCCGAGGTTTGAGTCTTCACCCGCGATTGCCAACATCGCCGAGTCTTGAATAACTTCGAGATCCCGGAGTACTTTATCGGAGTTTGCCTTGGTGGCGACTGCGAGGTGTTGAGACAGACGGCTTATCGCTGATTCACCTATCTGGCGCTTGAGAGCCCTGACCCGCACAGATGATGATTGATTCAAACGAGCCGGTGGCGTGGCTCGGAAATAGCGGAAGATGCCATCTTCGCCTAATTCTTCAATGATTTGGTAGTCAGCTACTTTTTGCATAGACCCCTTAATTATAGGGAATACTCATGGTTTCCCCTTATGCGGCGGTGATGTAGATTTTTTGCTGTTTTCACAGCTGCTTAGGCAGTCTAGACTGATACTTGACTATTTCGAAGAAAGATCACTTTGAGTATTAGGGATTTCGTACGAAATACGAGGCGTAATCGCAGACAGCAGCCTGAGTCTGTAGATATAAACGCGCCCATAGATCTGAAGGACCCACTAAGCGCAGAACCAGAAACAGCTGAGCAACTAGCTGCCTACCTAAGCGAGGGTTCTGTTAAGAAAGTTTCGACTAAAACCAACCGCCAGATCACACTCCATACAGTTAAATCAGCTGACACAATGGATTCGATTGCCGTGGAGTACTTTGGTGACTCGAAATATGCAGGCGATATTGCAGATGCCAACTTGATTGATTTATCAAATGATCAGATCAAGGTTGGAGACATCTTAACAATTCCTATCTAACCTGTTAGTTGTGACTATCTCGAGTGACGGACATCAAGACGCAGAAATTCTTTGCAAGCATGCGCCAATTCTAAGATTTGATTCCCGCGAACTTTTTTTGCCTGCATCGATAGAGCCATTTGTTAAAGAGTCGAGGCTAGTAGCGCACGGCGAAGAGATAGCGGGGTACGGAGATGAGAAAATAGAGCGTTTGAATTCAACGATCGGCTCCGACTCATACTTGCAGTTAGTCTCAGAACAAGATCGTAGATCAATTGTTTCAGAACAGGCGAAGGTCTTAGCCAGAAGCCTACTTAACAATCGACTCGGCAGAGTAGGCATCTTCGGTAGAATCTTGGACGCGTTATTTCAGCTAAGTGTTTTCCTGAGGCCGACAACTCCAAGGCTAACTGCACAGGCGGCGGCGCTGAAGATGCAAGGGCAGGAGCCAAATCCGCCTGTCGTCTATGCCCGTCGTGTTGATCTAGCTGGTTGGGTTGTTCTTCATTACACATATTTCTATGTGATGAATGATTGGCGTAGCAGCTACCGAGGGCTCAACGACCACGAAGGCGACTGGGAACAGGTCTTTATTTATTGTGACCCAGAAAGTTTGGAACCAGTTTGGGTTGCAGCCAGTAATCATGACTACCGAGGTGCCAATCTGAGGCGCCACTGGCAGGACCCCGAATTAAGTTTTGAAGGGGACCGAGTTGTTCTGTTTGCAGCAGCAGGATCTCACGCTCACTATTTCCAGCCGGGTGACTTCATCACTCGCCTTGATGTTCCGGGCCTAAGGTGGTTGCTCAAGTTACAAAGGTCGCTTCGACAAATTCTGCGCATTACAGATCAGGCAGAAGAAATTGGACTTGGTCCAGCCTTTGGTGTCCCTTTCGTTGATGTGGCAGTAGGCGATGGCCAGCAAGTCTCAGAATGGGATGTAAGACTGCTCGATGACGAAACACCATACTTTGGACGCTTCAGAGGTCTGTGGGGACTCGATACAAATGACCCAACAGGTAGCGAACGAGGTCCGGGTGGGCCCAAGTTTGGACGTGAAGGTCAAGTTAGGTTTTCATGGTCTGATCCGGTCGGCTTTGTTGAGCTACATGGAACGGTTCCTCCGTCTAAGGCTGGCAGTTTGTTAACCCTCGAACAAATCGAAGTAACACTACGAGAAGTTGATCAAGAGATCGAACAAACTAGTCATGGGATGACGTTAACCACTAAAGCTGTTGACAAGAAAAAGACTGAGCTCGAATCTGACAAGATCTCAACCTTGTTAAGATACAAAATCCAACTTCAAGATTTGCGGTACCAGCTTAATAACAATAATACAGTCGTCGAGGACATTCGTTCTCACTTAACAAAGGCAGCTGTACCGATTCCTCCTCCCAAGGAATCAGGATGGTTGTTGAGTATCTGGGCCTCGCTCAGCGTTCCATTATTGCTAATGAGCTTTGCAACTGTCTTGCTCCTGAACTCCTTTAGTGCAGACATAACAGTCGGGAGTACGACGTTTCGGATTGGCGGCTATTCAGTCGCTGGTGCGATAATCGTAGTGATCTCTGGGATCTACCTGCTTGAGTTGCTGGCTCGGCGTCATTTTCAGGCAGTATTACGACTTATCGCTGTTTACTTAGGAATTATCGCTCTTTGGATACTTCTTCGAATTTTGGTACTTGGATCGATAACTACGATTACATTGGTAATCGTAGGTGGCGTTATCGCTGGGGCAGCCTTGGTTCTATTTGTGACTAATGTTCGTGAGCTTGCTCGAGCACAGAAGAGGGCTGATCGGGTGCCTGAATAGCTAAGTCAGCGCCAATTCCGATGATTAAAGTCAAGGTCATTCCTAAAGCTGGGGAGCCTTGCTAAGGTAGCGCTTAAGAGGCGCTTTTGTGGTGCACTTATTACATAGCAGGGGTTGTGCATTGGCTGAAATAGGCTATATCAAGGCAAGACAGGTTTTGGATTCTCGAGGGAATCCAACGGTAGAGGTAGAAGCTGGCGCCGATGGACAGGTTGCTTCGGTAATCGTTCCCTCAGGGGCCTCAACTGGTCAATTTGAAGCGGTTGAGCTTCGCGATGGCGGTGATGCGTTTGGCGGTAAGGGTGTCTTGAAAGCTGTTTCGCACGTTAATTCTGAAATTGCCGCTGCCGTAGTTGGAATGCCAACCGACGATCAAAAAGCGTTGGACGCTAAGCTGCTCGAGCTTGATGGCACTCCAAATAAGGGGAGGCTGGGAGCGAATTCGATACTGGGCGTGAGCCTCGCTGTGGCTAAGCTACAAGCCAAACTCACTGGTAAGTTCTTGTATGACAGTCTTTCTAATGGGGCCGGGGTGACATTGCCCGTGCCAATGATGAATGTCTTAAACGGTGGAGAACACGCTGACAACAATGTTGATTTCCAAGAGTTTATGATCGTGCCTTATGGTGCTAGTTCTTTCTCTGAGGCTCTTCGCTGGGGTGCAGAGATCTATCAGAAACTTAAGAAAGTCCTTGGCGAGAAAGGGCTTGCCACTGGTATCGGTGACGAGGGCGGCTTCGCCCCTAACTTAGGCTCAAATGCCGAAGCTCTAGACCTATTGGTCGAAGCTATCGGCGACGCCGGTTATGAGGCTGGGGCACAGGTTGGTCTGGCTCTAGATGTTGCTTCAACCGAGTTCTTTTCTGATGGGAAATATAACTTGGCAGGAGAAGGCAGAGTCTTAGATCCAGCAGAGTTCGCATCAATGCTTACCGATATGGCTGATAAGTATCCCATTGTGTCGATAGAAGACGGTCTAGCTGAAGATGACTGGGATGGTTGGGCAGTTCATACCGAACAGCTGGGCGACAAAATTCAACTTGTTGGAGACGACCTATTCGTGACTAACACTGAGCGGTTACAACGAGGAATTGATTCCGGTGTAGCTAACTCTGTTCTAGTAAAAGTAAATCAGATTGGATCTCTCTCAGAGACCCTTGACACTATTGGGCTCGCAACATCGAACTCTTATACCTGCGTAATGTCTCATAGGAGCGGAGAGTCAGAGGACACAACGATTGCTGATCTAGCTGTAGCAACAAACTGTGGTCAAATAAAAACTGGTGCTCCAGCTAGAAGTGACCGTGTCGCTAAGTACAACCAGCTTCTTCGAATCGAAGAAGCACTTGGGAATTCAGCCGTTTGGCCTGGTAGATCGGTTTTTGATCGCTAGTGATTGTGGGGAAAGAGTGGAATTAGTTAGTTCCAAACTTAAACCAATCATCTTGTGGGCCATTGGGCTCACCTTGAGCGTGGTTATTCTTGCAGCACTTCTCGCTTTGCCGTATCAAACGTGGAGCCGTCAACTTGAGACTCGGACTACTTTGGAATCAGAGAGAACTCAGATCTTGGATGATATTGCTGAG
>CALJAE010000151.1 GCA_938028175.1 uncultured Acidimicrobiales bacterium | reverse complement strand
TCGACCTATTGCAGATAGGCCAGATCCGTACGGTCGAGTTTATGTTGAATCACAAATAGCGTGCACCAATAACTTAAACGTGCACATCGAAGTGATTCCACTAACTGGTGGTTCTGCCCCCACTTACACCCACACAGATTTAGAGTGCCGAGGTGGCGTAGCAATAGTTGACGTCGATATTCCCGGTGTTGCACTACGGTTCGATACAGCAGCGCATCGTTACCAAGTTGAAATGACAGCTACAGACAAAACAACTGGGCTTTCAACTCGATCACAGTCAGCATATTTCGTACGCATGAACCGGAGCCAGTTCCATCCACAGGAAGCCAAAGGCTGGGTGCACTTCGGCGGCCAGGTCTTGGAACTTCAAGGTTCTAGTTCTCGGTTTGTAGAAGCTTGATTTGGTCGGGTCAATCTAACAAATGGCCACACTTCATCTAAACTGAAGTTTCATGAGTCAACGGTTAGGTGATTACTTTCAGCTTGCTGGTTTCAAAGTTGTTGAAGTAACTACTGATCATCAAATTGAATTCACGGTAGAAACCACGCGCCGGTGCTTTCACGAAGCAGAGAAAGTGTTAGGCGACCCGTATGCAACGATAGAAGAAACGAGCGAACGTCCCAGCAAAGGTTTCACGCTCTTTGTCGTAATCGACGAAGTCACCGGCAACAACGTTGCCAGCTTTAACATCACGCCTGAGAACTCAGAAGACTTGTTCTTTGGCAGGGTGGCAGTTCTCGAGCCATATCGTTCCAAGGGAATTGGCGCCGAATGTGTCAGAGCCACCGAAAGATGGGCAACTCAACAGGGTTACAAGCGTGTAGTACTTAACTACCTGAGTCTTGATACCACTATCGAGGCCTACTACGAAAAGCTTGGGTATAGCCAGGAAGGAACACCATTCACTTGGCGTTCTCTAACAATAGTGCCTATGAATAAGGTGCTCTAATTTCATAGTCGAGCATATGTTCTTGCAAACGATCCGACCCTGTACTCTTTATAGGTGACTAAAACCCCAGCAGATGTGAATCGAATCGAGAAGATTAGATCTCTAATCGAACAGGTATACGTTGACCTTTCATCAACAGAGGTAGACGCCTTGGTTGAGAAGGTAACTGATTTGGCAACTAAAGCTGCCGGTTCGATCGAAACAGGTGCTGCTTCAGGCTCTGTATGGTCTGAGAAAGACCTTCTCCTTATAACTTATGGTGACAGCATCCGAGACGATAGCTCAGACATTGCACCAATAGAGGTGCTCGACAAATTCTTAAGCGTGCGAGCGCTCAAAGCACTTTCTGGTGTCCACATACTCCCTTGCTTTCCGTACTCATCTGATGACGGCTTCAGCGTTATCGACTACAAAGTAATCGACCCAGATCTAGGCGACTGGTCACATGTTTCCAAGCTTGGTGACAACTTTGACATGATGTTCGATCTTGTCATGAACCACATTTCAGCACATAGTGAATGGTTCAAGCAATACAAGGCAGGCGAAGCGCCCGGCAAAGACTACTTTGTCGAAGTGGACGCAGATGCCGATGTTTCATCTGTCGTTCGCCCCAGAAGCCATGACCTGCGAGTTCCGGTAGAAACCCCAGAAGGAACCAAACACGTTTGGGCGACCTTCTCAGACGACCAGATAGATCTCAACTTCGAGAACCCAGACGTCCTAGTTGAGTTCTTAGAAATCATCGCTCTATACCTGAAAAATGGTGCAACCTTTATGCGTCTCGATGCCATTGGTTTCCTATGGAAAAAGCTGGGGACACCAAGTATTCATTTGCCAGAAACGCATGCCCTTGTAAAGCTTGTTCGTGAATTCTCGATGATGATCAACCCAGCAATGAAGATTGTTACCGAAACAAATGTTCCAGCCAAAGAAAACATGTCCTACTTTGGCGATGGTGACGAAGCCCACATGGTCTACAACTTCAGTCTTGCGCCACTAGTAGTGCAGGCACTGATGACAGGTGACACATCAAAACTTGTGGGTTGGATGCAAGAAACCCCAGATGCGCCACAAGGTTGCACCTACTTTAACTTCACTGCATCTCATGACGGAATTGGTCTACGCCCAACTGAAGGGATCTTGTCAGAACAAGAACGTGACCAAATGCTCGACGCGGTGCGCAGCTTCGGTGGGCAAGTCAGCATGCGTGCCAAATCAGACGGCTCAGAAAGCCCATACGAAATGAATATCGCTCTGTATGACGTAATGGCAGGCAAGATCGATGGTGTCCCGGACGAGTACCAGTTCGAGAGATTTATTTGTTCACAAACCGTGATGCTAAGCGTGCAGGGGATCCCCGGAATGTATATACACAGCCTTCTCGGTACCAAGAACTACACAGAAGGCCTAGCCGAAACAGGAAGAGCCAGAACCATTAATAGGAGAAAGTGGCAGGTCGACGAGCTCGAAGCTTTGCTAGATGATCCAAGCACTCATCACCATAAAGTCTTTAACGAACTGACCAGGCGTATGGCAATACGGCGCAGTCAAGCAGCCTTTAGTCCAGACGCAAACCAAAAGACTCTGGACTGCGACCAAGGGGTGTTCGCCTACCATCGAGTCGCTAATGATGAATCCCAGCAGATTGTCTGCGTCAATAACTTCCAAGATAAATCAATCGAAATTGACGTGACCCACGCGTGTTCGACAGCGGGAGCTACTAGCACCTACGGCAAAGACTTGATTACCGGCCGAGATATAGACTTAGCCAAGTTGAGTCTTGCCCCATATCAAAGTGTTTGGGTCGAGCTCGGCTAGTAGAAATCTAGATCTGTTAAGTAAGTATCGCTACTAGAGCTGCAAGTACAGTCATCATAATTGCGGGCATCAAGTCTTCGGCTTTGTCTTTGTGCTTTAGGTGCAAGAGTGCAGCTAGCCCTGCAATGATTGCCAATAAGATTCCACCCAATCGGTCACTGTTGTCGAATAGGGGAACCCACAGCAAAGCTACGCCGGCAAGTTCGCCAGCGCCCGTCAGTTGCATGATTTGTTTATTGAAGCCAAACCGTTCGAAAGTTTCGGACATCATCTTGGTGACGTTCGGTAAATTAGCCAACTTGCCAATGCCAAACAGTCCGAAGCTTAAGGAAATAACTACCTTGATAATCGTTACGATGAGTTCCATTATGTTTCTCCCTCTATTGGTGGGAGCGTATCACAATATCGAGAAAGCAAATTAGATGAGTAGCTTACTAGCTGTTGCTAGCCCCACTTTTCTTTCTCAACATCGCCAGGTTCGATGTTTAGCTCGACGAGAGTCTCATCTATAAAGTCGACAAATGCGTTTGGTCCGCAGATGTAGAAACGTGGGTTATCGAACTCGGCAATAACGCTTTCTAAGTCTTCTTTGTTGACACGTCCAGTTGCGTGTTCTCCACGAGTGATCTTAAGAAGCATGTCGACACCCTCAGCTTCGATCTCATCCATAAACCAAGCTTTATCTGGAGTCCGAACCGAGTAAACAAGTTTCACTGTGCTGCCATAGTTTTTGGCGGCACGCCACATGCCACGAAGTGGAGCAACACCTGAGCCGCCGCCAATAAGAATTGCAGGGCGTTGTGCCTTCTCTTCGTCATAAATAAACTTGGATCCAATTGGTCCACGAACCTCGACCTTGTCACCGTCTTTGACTTGGTCGACTAAGAAGGTGCTCATAACACCACCCTCAACACGTTCAACCGAAATTTGAGCTGCATCAGTTGGGCCAGAAGATAGAGAGTAGCTGCGGACAGTCTTAGAGCCATCTTCGTGATTCAAACGGATGTCTATGTGTTGACCAGCCTTAGCGCCAGTCCACTCAGGCAAAGAAATCTCTAAATGCCGCCCGGTGTCGCCGAGATCGAAAGAAGACTCAATTGTTCCGTATCCCCAGGGAAACCTTGCCATAAAAACTCCTTCTAACCTCTAGTTTAGTGGCTACTTGGCCTTTACGTGTAAACGGATTTAGGCGACGTAATGTTCCCCAAATGAGGGTCTAAACTAGAGATAGCGGCAATTTAAGGCGGAATTATGTCAAAGGTGACACCCATAGAGCTATTACTATCAGAGAAGTTCGAACTTCGAGCCGACCCTAGGTCTAATCGTAAGAACAATGCCTTTAGTGCAGTAAAGGTCGACACAGTTCATGATGTTGTAATAGCTTTGGCGATTCACACTGAAAAGTACGCAAGTAAACCGGGTTTGCTTGGTGGCTTTAGCATTACAGTAACTGCTACTAACGCAAACGCTCGCTGGGCTGAAGCACTCGATGGTTTAGAGATTGGCGAAGGAGTCAAAGTAACTGCGTCTGAATCCGGTTTGCGTCAGGCTGAGCTCACAACATATGTTGAACAATATATTGGTGTGATACAAGAGATTCGTGAGTTGGCAGCTGAATTTGCGGCGAGCGAACTTACACAGGAGTTCGATATTCCATCTTTGAATGAAAACAGTTTGTTGAATGCCCGAAAAACGGTAGTTGGCGAACTCACAACATGTGTCACAAACTTAGCAATGAAGCACAAAGGCAATATTGAACGAGGAACCGCTCATCTTAAGATGTATATCGAACAGTTCGGTCCACTTGATACACAGCTTGCAGCGTTAGATTCGATCTTGCGTGAATCTATTACTGAAGTAGGACATTGTTTGTCATTAGATCAATCGAA
>CALJAE010000150.1 GCA_938028175.1 uncultured Acidimicrobiales bacterium | reverse complement strand
CACGACATATTGATCTAAGACCGTTTGTTGTCGGTGGCGAATACATCGATGTTCTTCCTGGCGGCCTTACCCGTGTAGCTCTTAACAAGGGCTCACTAATTGTTAACTCTTCGCAGGGCGGCGGCTCAAAGGACACCTGGGTGCTACAGCGCCCAGGTGTTACTTACTCAGATGGCGAACGTCCCCTAGACCTTTGTGGTCAACCTCGAGAAGAACACATTCTCGGGCGAACTTCAGAATCCCTTTATTGGGCAGGCAGATATCTAGAACGAATCGATGCAACATCTCGACTATTGATGAGCTCGTATGAAGATGTCCTAGGTGGCTTTGGAGATGAGTCCAAACTACGTTGGGCTGAGCTACTGGAAGTGCTCTCACTTACCGATGAGTTCGAAGAAACAAATACAGAAGCTTCTAGCTACGCTATTTCTAGATTCTTAGTAGATGACAAAGACAACCGAGGCTCGATCATGTCGTGCCTCAACTCTGTGAGAGACAATCTACGAAGCTTCAGAGAAAAAGTCCCAACCGATCTTCGTGAAGTTATAAACGATGCATGGGTTGAGTTCTCAATCGTTGATTTTGAGAAAGAGCTAGCTGAGCACCCACAGATCGTACTTAACAAATTTAAGCGACTCGTCCACACAGCGACAGGCATCACAGAGTCAAACATGAGTCGCAATGATGCTTGGCGAATGGCAAAGATCGGCCGTATGACTGAGCGTGCACTACTGATTGTTCGCCTCTCTGAAATCTACTTTGCTCGCCTACTCGACTCGGAACGCCCACCCACAGTTCACCATTGGGCTGGACTTCTTGGAAATGCTGGTGCAGTACAGGAGTATCGCAAGATTTACCAAACCTCTGTCGAGCCGATGGATGCAATCGAGTTTCTACTTCGCAACACCACGTTTGCTCGAAGCCTTATCTGGTGTATTCGCCAAGCCGAAGCACACCTTGTCGCAATGGAGATTAGCCCACTCGAAACCTCAGCCTCTCTTCATCAATGTCAGATTATTCATGGCAAGTGTGAACGGCCGCTTGAACAGATGCTTGGCAATCAACCTTCATATGAACTGAATAAGCTTGCTCAATCAATCGAAAAGATGTCTACTCTCATAGCCGCTGATTACTTCGGACAGCAATCAAGGTAGCGGTCAATATGAGTGAGCTACTGGCAGTGTCAGCAGACATTCCGATCGTTCCAAGGCTGAGCTTTGCAAGCACGATTGGAACTACCGAGAACAATGGTTGGGGCCTGTGTTGGTACCCGGAACAAGAACTACGAGCTACAGCGGTACGCGACCCATCGAGCCGTGGCTCTGGCGGACTAACAGAAGTTCTAGCTGACTGGGAGCTCATTGAGACTCCGCTACTGATGGCTCACGTTAGAGGCTCGACTGCCCGAGCTATTTATAGGGATACACAACCATTTATTTATAACTTCCGAGGCAGCTCATGGTCAATGGCCCACTCAGGCGAACTCATGTGTGACCTGGAGGAAACCTTCAAGATAGATCCTCGATTTCCCCTTCAGCCCGTTGGCGTAACTGACACAGAACGAGTGTTCTGCTGGATCATGTCCAAGGTCGATGAGAAAGACTGCGACACCATAGAGGAGTTTGGCTACGACAATCTTGCCCAGCTTCTGGCTCAAGCAAACTTACATGGAACACTTACCGTCCAGATTTCAGATGGGCGGAGCTTATTCAGTTACCGCTGTAACTCAGGTGGGCGGCCGCTCTACTATAAGCGAACAGCTACGGTGGACGACAACCAGGATCAACGCACCGAAGATCTACTAGATCCAAATCGATTGATTCAACAATTTGGCGATACCGAGATGGGCATAGATGTCTTAAGCTCTCCAGAAAGCGAATACTGCATCTCTCTGTGTTCAACAATCTCGCTCACAGAAGACTTTGAAGAAATCGATGCTGGCTGTTATCTTGTGTTTGACCGTGGCAGTACCGTCAAGACCGACTCCCCTGAACATGCTGAACCAGTATTTCTTGCACGACGTGCAGTTCAAGGCCCACCTTCAAGAGATCTTCGGGTAACCCACGTCACCCGGTACCAATACGAAAAGCCTGTAGACAAGAGCGGACACCGATTTAGACTCCACCCCGTTTCGGATAGCTTCCAAACAGTCCTCAACTACGACCTTCATCTGAGTGTTGATGGTTTCAAATACTCCTACGAAGACGTGTTCGGCAACAATGTGCTTGGTGTCGACATAGACGCAACTTACTCTGAGCTTGTCATCTCGATGAGTGCCGACGTTAATGTTCGGACACCTATTGACTCACCAGAACTAATGCCAAGTAAACAGATACTTCCAGTCTTTTGGCTTCCTTGGCAGGCAAAGATGATGCAGTCTTATCTGCTTCCACCAGAGTTACCTGAAAGCCAACTTCGAACTCTGACCGATTACGCAAAGAGCTTTGCTGCTAGAAACCGTGGTGAGCTACTCCCAACACTCGAAGATATTACCCGCACTATATATAACGACTTCGTTTACAAGCCTGGCTTTACAGATGTGGAGACAACGCCGTTTGAGGTTCTGCAAACCAGAAAGGGAGTCTGCCAAGACTTCGCTAACTTAATGATCTGTCTGGCTCGTATGCTCAATATCCCAGCTAGATATCGAGTTGGCTATATATACACGGGCAGCGACTACGAAAATACTCAGCAATCAGATGCTTCCCATGCGTGGGTTGAGGCTTACCTTCCACACTTTGGTTGGCGTGGATTCGACCCCAC
>CALJAE010000149.1 GCA_938028175.1 uncultured Acidimicrobiales bacterium | reverse complement strand
CACCATCATCGAGATGGTCATCAGAATCGTCGTGTCTATCAGAGTCACTTGATCCTGAGCTGCTACCAGAAGAACTTGATGTAGAGCGACGCACTATGCTTTGAGATTCAGAACCATCGTTGCTGTCTGAGCTATCGTCGGAATCGCTATCAGAACTACCACGAACGTCTGCAAACGCTAGTCGTTCAGGAGCCTGGTCAGCTTCGTTCTCGTCTTCATCTTCTTCATCTTCGTCTTCTTCTTCATCTTCGTCTTCTTCCACTTCTTCATCATCCAAATCGTCTTCATCAACTGAAGTATCTTCGTCTTCTTCAGACTCGACATCTTCGGATTCGTCTTCGTCCTGGTCAGTATCGGTGTCGGTCCCTTCAACGCTGTCTGCATCGTCGTCACCTTGAATATCTGTTTCGCTCAACGCTGAATTTGTCTCGAACCCGCTTATAGAGACTGGATCTGTTTGTAGTGCCGCTGCAATTAACAATGCAGTAGCTACCACAAAGCCAACCTTTGCTCTCGCCCCAATCGATATCATGTGTGTTTTAACGGGGCGTTAAAACTTAGTCTTTAGGTAAACGAGCTAAATAGGCCCTAGGACCTAACAGCCTAGGAAATCTTGTATGGACGTGCTCCACCAGCCAAATCTTCGACCGCCCAACCAAGCGCTGTCAGCTCATCTCTGAGTTCATCGGCACGCCCATAGTCGCCCTGCTCACGTGCTTGCGTACGCTGATCGCACAATGTCTGGACCTCAGCAGGCACAGCGTCAGCAGATAGCTCTAGGCCTAGTGTTTCAGCTATAAAATTGACTGCTGCGACGTGCATTGCCGCCTTTGCATTATCACCAGAATCAAAGGCAGCATTAGCATCTCTCACTGCATCAAATAGAAGCTGCATAACTTTCGGAGTATCCATATCGTCTTCCATCGCAGCTGTAAACCCAGCCACAACTTCAGGCGAAACTTCAACACTCTGTGCGCCATCAGACCTACGAATTAGAGCCTTAACTCTCTCAAGGCTTTGCTTTGCTGCCTCAAGAGTCTCGGCTGTAACTTCGATTGGTGAACGGTAGTGGGTCTGCAATATCAAGAGTCGATACGTTGCCCCGCCATAGTCATTTACTAAATCGATCAAGTTGTAGGTGTTCCCTAACGACTTAGACATTTTCTCACCACCAGATTCCACAAAACCATTGTGCATCCAATGACGACAGAATTCTTTACCGGCAGCTTTAGCTTGGGCTAACTCGTTTTCGTGGTGAGGAAACTTCAAATCCAAACCACCCGTGTGCAGGTCAAAGCCTTCCCCCAAAATATCGAGGCTCATTACAACACACTCTGTGTGCCAACCTGGTCGACCGTCGCCCCACGGCGAAGGCCACGAAGGTTCACCAGGTTTTGAAAGCTTCCAAAGAACAAAGTCTTGTGGATGCTGCTTATCCACACCAACTACTTCACGGTCAGATGCTCCGGTTCTTAGGGAATCCAGCGTTTGATTCGAAAGCTCGCCGTAACGCTCGACATTGGAAACACTCAGATAAACACCATCAGAAGTCTCATACGCTGCTCCTGATTCAAGCAGTTCAGACACCAAAGCCACCATTTGCTCTACATAGTCAGTTGCATGAGGAGTCTCAGTCGGGCGCATAATGTTCAGCTGGTCCATTGTGTCCCACCAAACCTGCTCCCAATGCTTAGTCACAGTAAAGATATCGGTACCCTCTTCATTGGCACGATCAATTATCTTGTCCTCGATATCAGTGATATTAGAAACGAAATTAACTTCCAGCCCTTGTTGGAGAAGAAAACGGCGCAAAACGTCATAGACCAACGTGAAACGACCATGGCCGATGTGTGGAGCATCGTAGACGGTTGGCCCACAAACGTACAGCGATACCTTGCCAGGATCCCTGAGTTCCAAGGCACGACTTGTCTGTGTCATCGAATCGTAGAGGTTGATCATAGATTAAAGATAATAGCTGTAATAGCGAGCTAAGAACGACGTCCTAGACTTTTAGCTGTTCTGGTATTGGGATTGGCTTACCGTCTAGGCCTACCGACGCAATTCTAATCTCAGCAGTCGCTGCCACCTTGCCTTCAAAGGTCAGAGATTGAGACCAAATCATCGAGGCCCCTCTCATTCCAGAAACCTCAGAGCGAACGGTAACTTCACCTTGAGTTATCGGTGCTCGATACTTCACTGCTGCATCAACCACAACAAGTTGAACACCCACAGCCAGAAGTTGCTGCAAATTCAAATTGCGTTCTTCTAGATAGTGGGCTCGTCCAAGCTCAAAGTAGGTCAAATACAGGCTGTGATTGACATGACCGTAAGGGTCTAGGTCGCTAAATCTAACTTTTACTGTAGTCACTACTACTCGTCACGTATTACTTGAACGTCGTGAGGGTGACTTTCTCGAATACCAGAATTAGTAATACGAGTAAGCTTCGTCTTAGTACGCAAATCTTCGATAGTTGCAGCGCCGGCGTAACCCATTCCAGATTTGAGACCACCGACTAGCTGCCCGGCCAAGTCGCCAATACTTCCTGCATATCTGACACGAGCCTCGACACCCTCTGGAACATGCTTAGATACCGAGTTGCCTCCAGCAGCTGTTTGATAGCGATCTGCAGCCCGTCCTCGCATAGCACCACGAGAACCCATACCTCTGTATGTCTTCCACATTGCGCCTTCTATTAACTCCAGC
>CALJAE010000148.1 GCA_938028175.1 uncultured Acidimicrobiales bacterium | reverse complement strand
TAGGGGCAGACTCGGTTGGCCCCATCCAGTACTTCTCGATTTCTGGATCTACAAAGCTATCTTGGTTTGTTGGGTCGAGGTAACGCATCTCGTACCAACAAGAGCCAGCCCACTGTGGCATAACGTTTACTTCACGGCGATAAGTCTGTAGACCATCACCAAGATCTAGTTCAACGTCTAGCCAATCGGTTGCTCTAGCAAGTGGCGGGATTGGATCTGTCACATCGTCGGTTGGATCCATTGCCGTTGGTTTAAAGTCCTCTAGCTCTGGCAAAGTGACAGGCAACATGTCATCGGGCACAGCATGAGGATTGCCGTCGGCATCGTAAACAATCGGGAATGGTTCACCCCAGTAACGTTGGCGACTAAATAGCCAGTCACGTAGGCGATAAGTTATTGCAGGATGACCGGCATGCTGTGTTTCCAAGTACTTGTTAACTAGCTCATTGGCCTCAGCGATTGAGGCGACTTGGCTAAGGTCAAATTCGTCAATTGAAGAGTTAATATATGGGGCATCTCCAACGAAGACTTTTGGCCAGGCATTAGCGTCTAGAGTTTCTTCCACTTCTACTTCTTCGAACCAGCTAGCCGGCGGCTGCTGAATCGCCTTGATTTCTAGCTCATACTTTTTAGCAAACTCGAAGTCTCTTGCGTCTCCACATGGAACAGCCATGACCGCACCAGTCCCGTATCCCATCAACACATAGTCGGCTACCCAGATTGGCACCTGACCACCATTGATTGGGTTTGTAGCATATGAGCCGGTGAAGACACCTGTCTTTTCTTTGGTGTCATCGGAGCGGTCTTGGTCTGTCTTGGCCGCAGCTTGAGTCCGGTATTCAGTTACTGCTGCCTCATACTCATGGGTGGTTAGAGAATCGACCATTGGGTGCTCTGGAGACACAACCATAAAGGTGACGCCGAATAACGTGTCCTGACGAGTAGTGAATACTTCAAGCTCGCCAGCCTCTGTTTCGAACCGAACCTTTGCTCCGACCGATCGGCCGATCCAATTAGTTTGCATTAGCTTTAGCGCATCGGTCCAGTCGAGACGATCAAGATCTGCCAGCAGGCGATCGGCATATGCTGTGATGCGCATCATCCACTGCTTCATATTGCGTTTGAACACCGGATAGTTTCCAATGTCGCTTCGCCCGTCGGCAGTTACTTCTTCATTAGCAAGGATGGTTCCGAGCCCCGGACACCAGTTAACTGGAGCATCAGATAAGTAAGCCAGACGATGCGAATCAATGACTTTTCGTTTATCAGAACTGGACAAGTCGTTATAGCTGCCGCCGTCTTCTAGAGCCCGCTCCCCTGACTCATAGGCTGCAATAAGTTCTGCAATCGGACGAGCCTTGTCAGCGTCGGTGTCATACCAGGCGTTAAAGATTTGATTAAAGATCCATTGTGTCCAACGGTAGTAGTCTTCGTCAGTTGTTGAGACACTGCGGCGATTATCGTGGCCTAAGCCAAGGCGACGTAGTTGGCGGCGCATGTTGGCGATGTTGTCTTCTGTGTTTTTTCTTGGGTGGACGCCAGTGTTGATTGCATGCTGCTCGGCTGGCAAACCAAAAGAGTCAAACCCCATAGTGTGCAAAACGTTGTAGCCAGTCATGCGATGAAAGCGGGCGTAAACATCGGTTGCAATAAAGCCCAATGGATGCCCTACATGTAAGCCTTTGCCAGATGGGTATGGAAACATATCGAGCACATAAAGCTTCTCTTTGGCTGCAAGCTCTGGATCAGCGAGGTCACCGACTGGGTTAGCTGCGTTATAGGTACCTTCTTGTTCCCACGTGTCTTGCCAACGTTGCTCAAGGTCAGAGGCCAGCTCAGGACTATATCTATAAGCATGCGAGTCGGAGTTTGGCTGTTCTGAAGCTTGGTTTGACATTCGAACAGCCTAGCGAATCTAAGTAGATTAGCGGGTGGAATGCTTCTTTGAATCTTCAGCGTTTCGGTCTCGCTGTGCTGCGCCTCTGCGACCAGCATCTTGTAGCCGTTGTCGCCTAACAAAAGCTAGATGTTGTCGAGCCTCAGATAGCCCCCGGGGCTTTGGAGGATTATCCAAAATTTCTGGAAACGCAATTGGCAAGCTTCGCTCCACTATTTGTTCAGCCGATTTTCTAGTCTGGAATAGCCGTGCCATCCTTTTGCGGGTCTCTTTATGCAGATCAGGGTCTCGTAACATGTCGGCTGCCCAAGTTCTAGTATCGTCCAGCCCAATAACAGCTATGAGGGCAGCCAAGTGACGTAACCACTGAAAGTTATCTTGATATATATGGCTGCGGGGAGCAGCTTCACTAATGCCCGGCAATGACGGATTCTTAACCCCTGGCCCTTGCTTAGTTACCAAGGTCTCTGACGTAGTTTTTAAGATCTGCGACTTGATGTATTCAGAGTCGCTGGACTGCACCGCTTGCATCAGAGAATCTGTAAGTTCCTCTTGCGTTAAGCGTCCACCAATTGGAGTGTTCTGATTGTCATATGACGCTCGATCGAGAGCTACTTCTCGAGCAACTGACCAGTAACCCAGACTTGTTAGATCAAGGAGCCCTTCAGCGAACTCTGGCGCTGTAGTCCGTCTACCCGAAATCTTCACAAAGGCCTCGCTGAACTCTGGTTGCAACAGCTCTAAGCCGTGACGCTTAAACATAGCGTTCAGCTTTCGAACCCAAACAATCTGCGAATAGATAAGACCTGGAGAGGACAGGACGTAGTCACTGAGCTCGGCGAAATAGTCTCGCTCGTGCATGACAAGTTCAGCTAACTCATCGACTAGCTCAACCAAATTTGTGTTAAGCGCCCCTTGATCGAGTTCTAGAGTTTGCCAAGCCAGAGCCATGGTAGTTACTGGACTCTTGCCGGCTTCCATTGACTTAATGAGCAAGTCTTCCAAGACTGCAATCTGCGTTTCCTCTGAGCCTAATAGTGTTTCAATGGCCTGTTGACCTGGTTTACGAGGCATGTTTCCGGTCAGAGCCATTAGAGCGTATAGCTCGGACTCAAGCTCACGGAGTTGAGACCGCCCGTTGTCACCCAATGCTCGAGCTGCCACCCGATAATAGTTGTAGCAAAGCTCATAGGCGGCATCGAAGACAAACCCGGGATTATGTCGTTGTGGCTTAACTTCAAAATCACCAAATTGATAATTCGGAAGATAGCTCTTAGTCTGTGCCCAAGCTGCATTGAGTCGTTCCAAATTCTCAGAT
>CALJAE010000147.1 GCA_938028175.1 uncultured Acidimicrobiales bacterium | reverse complement strand
AGTTTCGGTTGATTAGGTCTATTCAACGCCTAGAATTCGCCTGGTGCTAACAAAAATTAAGAGCTACTTCAGTGGGGCTGACAAAAGCCGAGTCTTCGTCTTTGTCTTCGCTGCTCTTCTAATAATTCTTTCCTCAGCTTCGGGGATTTCCAGACTGATCACCGACTTCTGGTGGTTTTCTTCGATCGAGTATGAATCGATATGGTCAAGTATTCTGCTGACACAGATTCTACTCGGAGTGGTATTTGTAATCCTGGCGATAGCAGTGGTAGCTACAAATCTCTACATTGCGCAGCGAATTGCTCCGACATCTCTCGCTGGCGACCTCAGTGATTACTTAACCAAGCGGTTCACCGAGATACTCGAACGGTCGAAGTTACTTGTTATCGGTGGTATCGCAGCACTTGTCGGTTTAGTATCAGGCAGTCAGGCAGCATCTGAATGGCAGTCTTGGATTCTGTTTACTAATGGATCCGACTGGGGAGTGGAAGACCCGATTCTGAATACCGATGTTGGCTTCTATGTATTCGATCTTCCGTTCATAACGTTTGTTAATGACTGGCTGTTCTGGCTGTTGATGGTCACCACGTTGTTAACGCTTGGTGTTTATTTCTTAGGCGGTGCCTTTAATCCGGCTATCAGAAAAATGACCTTGGTTAATTCATCAAAGCTGAAGCTCCACATTTCACTTCTTGCAATTGGACTTGTGTTGGTTAGAGCAGTTGGTTACTTCTTAGACCGCTTTGAGCTTCTCTATTCTGACTTTGGTGGATTTAGAGGGGTTCTCGCCACCGATTCAACAATTCGTTTGCCCGGTCTTCGACTGATGATTCTGATTGCGATAGCTGCTGCGGTGTTCCTTGCTTTGAACATAAGACGTAAAGGCTGGGGATTTGCAGCAATTGCTTTGGGGCTATGGGGGCTATCTCACATAGCAATATTGGGGATCCTGCCTAACGTTTATCAGCGTTTGAGAGTCGATCCAGTTCGAAGTACTAGAGAGGCTGCCTTTGTTGAACACAACATTGAGTTCACGAGGCTGGCGTATGGTTTGGACAATATCGACGAGAGGGTCGTTGATTTTGAACCAGGTCTATCAGAGGCGAATGCTGATGCAGCGCAGCCTGTGTTTGAATCAGTACCATTAGTTGATCCAGCCAGAGCCTTTGACGAATTTAACATTAATCAAACTATTCGAAGCTTCTATAACTTCGATGAGCCACTCGATGTTGACCGCTACGAAATCAATGGTGAGCTTCGCCCTGTAGTTATTGCAGCAAGAGAGCTTGACCTTTCCGAAGTCGAACCTAATTGGGAAGATCAAAGCATTCTTAACACCCATGGCTATGGCGCAGTAGTTGCAGCCGCACACGAACAGCCAGACAACGTTGAGGGCACAGGCCTTGAGGAATCTCAGCCGCTTGATTTTCAGGTTGAAGGTCTAGGTCTCGAAGAAACAATAATTGATGACGGGTTCAGCGAGAACTTTAATGAGCGGCCACAGGTTTACTTCTCTCCAGACCTTAACGGCTATGCCGTTATCGGGGCTGACAGAGACGAAATCGACTTCCAGGCCTCAGACAATGAGAGTAGGTTGTTTAGATATGACGGCGAAGCCGGCGTCAATATCAATAGTCTTTTCTCACGTCTTGCTTTCTCTTTAAGGTTTGCTGAGCTCGACCCATTGGTTTCAGGTTCATTGACAGATGAATCAAGAGTTCTTCTGAATCGTGACATCGTAGATAGAGCTAGAGCAATTGCTCCGTTCCTTGCCTTTGATTCAGATCCGTATCCGGTTATTGACCAGGGTCGAATTTTTTGGATCTTGGATGCTTATACAATTACTAATGATTTCCCGTACTCGACCCAAGCTTCCACATCGTTAAATGGCGCCGCTGATCTTAGCGGTGGCTATAACTATGTGCGCAATTCGGTAAAAGTGGTCGTTGACTCATTTGACGGGACGGTCGATTTCTACAATTTCGATGAGGAAGATCCATTGTTGGCTGCATGGTCAAGTGCATTCGGTGACTTGCTGAAACCAAGTTCTGAACTGTCTGAAGATCTTCGAGCTCACATTCGGTATCCACGTGACATCTTTACTGCTCAAACCGACATGTGGGCAGACTATGTGATCGATAACCCTCAAGTGTTTATTCAGGGAGACACTTCTTGGTCGATTGCCAATGAGCCTTCTAATTCTCCAGTTGGCGAATCTGAGGCAGAAGTGGTGGTTTCGAGTGGGGCTATGATCCCACAATATACGTTCAACACTGTGCCGGGGGCTGATGAACCCGAGAACGAATTCATTCTTCAGCGGCTGTTTGCTCCACGTAGTGGCAATAACGAGCGTGCTCGAAACTTGACCGCAGTTATGATGGCCCGAAACGATGGCGACAACTACGGAGACCTTGTGCTTGTTAGGTTGCCTTCGGGGCAGGTACAGACTCCTGACATTGTTGACACAGAGATTCGTAAGCTTGCGTCTTTGACCGACTACAAGCGTCAGCGTGAAGGTAACACGATCGACTTTGGTGAGATGCATCTAGTGTTTGCTGAAGAGAACGTTGTCTATGTGCGGAGTGTTTACGCAGAAACTTTCGGTGATAGTGGTAACGTTCCCGAGTTAGTGCGTGTCGTTGCTTCTACGGGTGATACCCAGCGTGCGTTGGGGTCTACCCTTGAGGAGGCTGTGGATCTTTTAGTTGCGATTGACGCAGGTGAGATAGATCAAGAAGATGTCGATGCAGATGGCAACGTGATCGAGTCAGCGGAGGAGCCCGAAGAGCTTGCCACTCCTGATGTCGATGAAGATGTTGATAACGTAGACGATGCCGACGATGGTAATGTCGCAACTCCCGATGTCGGTCAAGATGCTCAGCCTGGTTCTGTTACAGATTTCTTGCGCCAAGCAGAAGAATTGTTAGAACAAGCTGAGGCTGCAGAAGCCGATGGTGACGCTGATTTGGCTGCTGAATTGAGATCTGATGCTAATGATGCAATATCTTCGTCTCTTGACTTGTTAGGTGGATAGTAGACCTTTTCAATAGAAGAGAGACTTAGATGTTTTTTTCAAAGAATAAATCACAAAACACTGGGGCTGACACCATGACAGAGCCTAAAGAGGGTATTCACACAGTACTTGGCACGAAGCTTGCTGGCCCACACCCAGAAGGGTTGAGCACCATCCGTTTCGGTATGGGCTGCTTCTGGGGTGTTGAGCGTATTTTCTGGCAGGTCCACGGGGTGCACACTACTTCTGTCGGTTATGCAGGAGGCAAGCACCCGAACCCAACCTATAACAAGGTTTGTATGGGTGTTACCGGCCACGCCGAAGTAGTAGAAGTGGTTTATGACTCAGCCAAGGTTTCGTTAGACGAACTATTAAAGTTGTTCTGGGAGAACCACGATCCAACTCAAGGCAACCGCCAAGGCAATGACAGAGGCTCTCAGTATCGATCGATTATCTTGACCGATGACGAAGCAACAGCCGAAGTCGCAGCCAAGAGTATGGAGAGATACCAGGCTTCTTTGATGACAAATGGCTTCGGAACCATCACTACTGAGATCGTGGTGGACAAGACCTATCACCTTGGTGAAGATTATCACCAGCAGTATCTAGATAAGAACCCTGGCGGTTACTGTAACCACGGCTTCTGCCAGGTCGAGTATTCGCCAGCCTAGGGCGGCTTCACCTTTATCTGAGTGTTGTTACTTGGTTATCTGAGTGTTGTTACTTCGTGATGTCAGTGTTATTACTTCGTGATGTCAGTGTTGTTACTTCGTGATGTCAGTGTTGTTACTTCGTCATCCCAGCGAAAGCTGGGATCATGTAAACCAGAGTTTGTGGCCGTTGTCGTTTAGCCAACGCCTATGTTCTTTGTGGTCCTTGCAGTACTCAGCGACTTTGGCCCAGAAGGCTTTGGAGTGGTCAAGGTGAAATAGGTGGGCGAGTTCGTGGATGATCACGTAGTCGATTACAACTGGTGGAGCCATTATGATCAGCCAGTTGAATTGCAGTTTACCTTTTTCGGTGCAGTGGCCCCATTTGCTCTTGGTTTTTCGAAAGGCCACATCGGTGATTAGGTCAGCGCAGTCCATAGTGTCGGCTAGCTCGAAGATGCGGTCGGTTATATAAAGTCGAGCTTCTGAGATAAGCCACTCTTCGAACAGTCTTTCTATATCTGTAAACAGATCTCGTGAAATGATAATGTCATCACCGAGTTCATAGACATCGGGTGAGCCAGTTTCGTATCTGAGTTGTCTCTGTTTACCTAAGAATAGGAAGGTCCCGCCGTCTTCGAGCACGGGTTTCTCGCTAGCTTTCTTAGCTGACTCTTCTAGCTTGTTCTCAACCCAGTCTTGTTGCTCGACCACGAATGAGTCGATTTCGCCGAGCGTGCAGTATCTGGGGGCACGGACTTCTAACTCGCCGTCAATAACATAGAGGCCGATCGTTTTTCTCTTTGACCGTTTTATTTGGTACCCGAACGCCGTCATGACCCAAATGATAGTACAAAGCACTGTCATCTATTGTTGGGCCCTTTGGTCGAATTGCTTGCTAGCTGAGGGCCATTAGGCTCAGGCAGTGTTGGGAGTAGCAAAATACTCTTGATCTTAGTGATCGATCCTATTTTTTTGAAGGCAGTAGCAGGCTTATGTGTATTTGCGCTTGGCGTGTACACACTTGGGTCCTACGCACTTAAAGTTCGTGCTGGGTCAGTTAAGCCTCACCCATTCAGCTGGGTTACTTGGGCTTTGAGTGCCTTGTTGGGAACGTTAGTGCAGCTGTTTAATGGTGCCGGTTTTGGGGCAATGGCTGCAGGAAGCACACTCGTTGGTTGCGTGATTGTATTGATATTCATCAAACGGGATGACTGGACAGGTTTGAAGGTTTTGGATTGGGTGAACCTAGGTTTAGCTTTGGTCGCTTTGGTGGCTTGGCAAGTTGTTGATTCACCTGAGGCCTCGGTTGTTCTTTTGTCCTTTGGTCTTCTAATGGGTATGGCAACGACAGCGAACAAAGCGTTCCATACGCCGTTTACAGAATCACAAATTCTGTTTGTCTTATCGGCAGCAAAACAATGCTTGGTATTGCTGGCTATTAGTGCTTACGGGTTTGTGACGATTTATCCTGCCTTGATCTCGATTGCTGTCAACCTAAGCGTTTTCGCTCTTATCAGGGCGAGACGTCATGTTATTGCTCCAGGTGGCAAGGCTCAACTGTGCCTAGTGGGGCCATAAGCTATCCCAAAGAGTTTCTATTCACAGATTTGGCTGTTACAGTTGTTGGTCGCAACGCGGGGTGGAGCAGTTCGGTAGCTCGTCGGGCTCATAACCCGAAGGTCGGAGGTTCAAATCCTCCCCCCGCCACTAATAGAACAGTGGCCTCAGCAACTCATCATTGTTGGGGCCACTACTAGTTTTGGGCTTGTGTCAAACTTCCGGTTTCGGGGGCCAGGCGATTATATTCTGCTAGTTCTCGGTTAGTTGTGTATTGAAGCGCTTCACGCTTGATTACGCTGACTATGTCTAGAGTTGGTTTTTCTTCGTCAAAGAGCATCGACTTAGTTTTTGGATCTTCGAGTGATCGTTTGATGGCTTTACCAATGAACTCTTCGTTCCATAGAGCACTAAGCGGAGATACCTTGTTGGGGTCTACGAGTTTCTTATCGCCGTGAGTCCATGCAATGGGCCAATTGGCTGATAGCTCGGGAAGGCCTAGAAGGAGAAGCTCAAACACACGTTGTCTGTATTTGTGGTGTCCGATAACGCCCGCTTCTCTTACAACTTCTTTGGTAAACGCATTGACTTGTTTTAGTAGCAGCTTTTGTTCTCTGGTCAGTGTGGTCGCTT
>CALJAE010000146.1 GCA_938028175.1 uncultured Acidimicrobiales bacterium | reverse complement strand
ATACGGTTCCATCATTGGCACCAGGCCAGACGGTTATTTGTATAGGCTCATATGCTGTCAACCAGCCTGAAATCGACTTGGGTCTGCGGGATAACGAAGCCAAAGCCTGTGGCGATACGCCAATTGAAGATCGAATTAAATCGTCCTTATCCGCCTACCTGGGAAATGAAGTTTAATGAGTGAAAGCCTCGATCTAGATAGACCAAAAGAAGAGTGTGGCGTTGTCGCAATATCTGTTCCAGGTAGTCAAGCAAACAAGACCGCATTCTTTTCTGTGTATGCGCTCCAGCATCGCGGTCAAGAGGCTGCCGGTATCGCAGTTTCTGATGGTCAGGCAATTCGTGTTCATAAAGGGCAAGGCCTTGTAAGTCAGGTCTTTAAAGAAAACAAGCTAGAACCTCTGGTTGGTGAGTTAGCGATTGCACACACCAGGTATTCGACCACTGGATCGAATAGCGAGAGAAACGTTCAACCTTACGTGGTTGAGACAATGTACGGTCCTCTCGGTCTGGCTCATAACGGAAACCTAGTGAACGCTGACCAGCTGAGAAAGCAGCTGCTTGCCGAGGGCGCAGGACTCCAGTCTTCTTCTGACTCCGAAGTATTAGCGCTGATGCTTGCGGCAAGTGAGGGCTCGCACTGGGAAGAGCGTCTAGCGAATGTAATGCCAAAATGGACTGGAGCTTTCAGCCTCGTCGTCCTAACAGGAGAAAAGATTTTAGCTGCTAGAGATCCTTGGGGTTTTAGACCACTTTCAGTTGGTGAGCTTCCTGGAGGCGGTCACGCTATCGCTTCGGAAACTGGAGCCTTAGAAACAATCGGTTGCTCTAGCTACCGCGAAGTCAAGCCAGGTGAGATCATCATGGTTACTGGTGGCAAACTATCGAGCTATCAAATCATGGATGCAGTCGAGCCGCAGGCAAGATGTACCTTTGAACATATTTACTTTTCTCGTCCAGATGCTATTTGGGACGACCTGTCGGTACACGAAGCTCGCCAGAGTCTCGGTGAAGAGTTAGCAAAGGAGCACCCAGCAGAGGCTGACGTAGTAATCCCCGTGCCTGACTCTTCTACTCCTGCAGCGATCGGTTATGCAAGAGTTTTGGGAGTTCCCTATAACGAAGGATTTGTAAAGAACCGCTACATTGGGCGAACCTTTATTGAGCCGACAACTGAATTGCGTGAACAGGGTGTAGCGCTAAAGTTCAATACCCTCGCAGCGAACCTCAAAGGTAAGCGGGTCGTGATGGTTGATGATTCAATCGTTAGAGGAACAACCTCTCGTCAGCTTGTTGATCTTGTTCGGGCAGCTGGTGCGACCGAAGTGCATATGCGAGTTACTTGTCCACCAATCGCTCACCCTTGTTTCTTTGGGGTCGATATGGGCAGCTACGAAGAGTTGATCGCTAACAAATTAGGTGTGCCTGAAATTTCTGAGCATATCGGGACCGACAGTCTTGGGTTTTTGTCGGTTGAGCGAATGATGAAGGCACTCGGACGCGACGACGGCTACTGCAATGCTTGTTTCACAGGCAAATATCCGGTTCCAGTTCAACTGAATTTATTAACAACTAAACAACGATTTGACGGGGTACTCAAATGAGTAAAATCAATGTTCTACTTATCGGCGGAGGAGGGCGAGAGCATGCAATGGCTTTTGCTATCTCTGAATCTCAGAACCTAGGCAAACTATTTGTTGCTCCAGGTAATGATGGAATGGACTTTGAACGCGTCTCGTTGGATGTTGATGATCACTCCCAGGTCGTAAAATTTTGTGAATCTGAGGCTATTGATCTAGTGGTCGTTGGCCCCGAAGTTCCTTTAGTCAATGGTCTTGTCGATTCTGTACTGGCCGCTGGGATCAAATGCTTTGGTCCAACCGCTCATGTTGCTCAGCTCGAGGGGTCTAAGTCGTTTACTCGAGACTTCGCAGCAAAGCACAATATTCCTGGTCCTAAGTGGCAGGCGTTTACCGACTCGGGCGAAGCTATCTCTTGGGTCAAGGGCATCAATAAGCCGTTTGTTGTTAAAGCAGATGGGCTTGCCGCAGGTAAGGGCGTTACCGTATGCGATACCGTCGACGAGACGATCAACGCAATCACCGAAATGTTAGATCTGGGCGCATTCGGTGAATCTTCGAAGACAATACTTCTAGAAGAGCGATTAGTCGGTCAAGAGGTAAGCCTCTTTGGTGTTTCCGACGGTAAAGACGTAGTAATGCTTAGCACTGCTCAAGATCACAAACGAGCATTCGACGGAGACCGAGGTCCCAACACCGGTGGTATGGGTTGCATTTCGCCGGTGCCTGGAACAAAGAAACTACAAAAAGAATTTGTTGATAAATTTCTTAAACCAGTCGTAGACGGAATGGCTGAAGAAGGCACTCCGTATGTTGGGACAATATATGCCGGCATAATGCTGACTGATGAGGGCCCAAAGCTGATCGAATATAACTGTCGATTCGGTGACCCAGAAGCTCAAGTGATCATCCCTAAGGTCGAATCAGATTT
>CALJAE010000145.1 GCA_938028175.1 uncultured Acidimicrobiales bacterium | reverse complement strand
ATGCTCTGGTCGAGGGCGCTGATATCAGCGGTCTGCGAGTAGGTGTTATCAAAGAGCTTGCCGGTGACGGCCTGGAAGGTTTTGAGCCTGAGGTTATTACCGAGCTTGGTAATGCCGCAGGTGCTATTTCGGCAGCTGGCGGCAAGGTCGATGAGGTTTCTATCCCGTCAATCGAAGCAACACTAGCTGCCTACTACATGCTCGTTCCAGCTGAAGCATCTTCGAACCTTGCTCGTTTCGACGGTGTTCGTTATGGACTTAGAGGTCAAGGTGGAAATACTGCTGAGATGATGCGTTCATCTCGTACCGCAGGCTTTGGCGATGAAGTTAAGCGTCGCATCATGTTGGGAACTTACGCATTGTCAGCTGGTTATTACGACGCCTTCTTTGCTAAGGCTTCAAAGTTGAGAGCCAAGCTAATTTCAGATCTAGAAGCCGTCTATCAGAATTTCGATGTTCTTCTGTCTCCAACATCTCCAATGGTGGCTTTCCCATTTGGGGCCAAAGAAGATCCACTAAGTATGTACCTGGTCGATGTTGCTACTATTCCAGCTAACTTGGCCGGTCACCCGGGAATTTCGGTGCCGTTTGGTACTGGCGATGCTGGGCTTCCAATTGGTATGCAGTTCGTAGGTCCAAAGTTTGGTGAGGCTTCGATTTGTCGAGCCGCACAGGTTCTTGAGGGGGCAAACAATGTCTAAAGAGTTCGCTTTAGCAGACGGCTGGGAAATGGTTGTTGGGCTAGAAGTCCATGCCGAGCTAGCTACTGAATCAAAAATGTTTTCACCTGCTCGCAACGAGTTTGGTGCAGAACCAAACACAAACGTTCACCCTGTATGTCTCGGCCTGCCTGGTACTTTGCCGGTGGTCAATCGCAAAGCCGTCGAGTATTCAATACGTATCGGTTTAGCGCTTGGTTGTGAGATTAACCGCTGTGTTTGGAGTCGAAAGAACTACTTCTATCCGGACATGCCAAAGGATTATCAGATCTCTCAATACGATCTGCCATTAAATTCTGAGGGGCACCTAGACCTGCCATCGGGGAGAACTATCGGTATCGAACGTGCCCACATGGAAGAGGACACTGGGAAGTCAACCCACATGGGGGAGTCTGGTCGAATTCACGATGCAGGTTATTCGCTAGTTGACTATAACCGTGCGGGTGTTCCGTTGATCGAAATTGTTTCTCGGCCCGATATCACGAGCCCAACTGAAGCTAAAGAATATGTAGAAGAGCTTCGAGACGTGCTGATTGCCGTTGGCGCAAGTGACGGGAAGATGGAAGAAGGCTCAATGCGAGTCGATGCTAACGTTTCTGTTCGCCCAGTCGGTGCAGACGAATTGCGTACTCGCTGCGAGATTAAGAACGTTAATTCACTTAGGTCACTTACTAGAGCAATCGAATACGAAGCGACACGCCACGTTGAACTCTATGGTGCTGGTGAAGAGCCAATCCAGGAAACCAGGCACTGGGATGAGGCGGCCGGGCGAACACGTGCAGGTCGCAAGAAGGAAGACGCCGAAGATTACCGCTACTTCCCAGATCCTGACTTGGTGCCAATAGAGCCTGATCCGGCATGGGTTGAAGAAATTAGAGCCAGCCTGCCAGCCTTGCCAAGACAACGGCGAGACGGTTTGGTTGAGTTGGGAGCTTCGCCACAGGCTGCCGGAGTTATCGTTAGTCGAAATCTAGATGGTCTCGTAACCGAATCGATCAAGGTAGGAGCAGATGCATCTCGAGCGATTACACATGCCGAGAACAACCTTGGCGAGGGGCTAGGGGAGCTCACAACCGATAGCTTCACTCAGCTTGTTAAGATGGAAACTGGTGGCGAACTTACAGCTACTCAGACTAAGCAGGTTCTAGCTGCACTTGTATCAGGCGATGGCGTTGACCCAGCTAAGATCGCTGCTGACTTGGGCTTCGAAGCTATGGATTCTTCAGAGCTAGAAGGCTTGGTTGACCAAATAATTGCAGACTCGCCAGACGAGTGGGCACGATTCTGTGAGGGCGACGCGGCTGCCCGTGGCAAGCTACAAGGTTTTTTTGTAGGTCAGATCATGAAAGCAACCAAAGGTCAAGCTGACGGCAAGGCAGTTAATCAGCTGCTAAGTCAAAAAGCTGGCGGCTAGCAGAGTGCAAGCCGAGTCCTATAAAGAAGTCATCCCCGCTGCCTTAGCAGGAGAGAGACTCGACCGCGCTATTTGCTTAGTGGCCGATGTCAGCCGGTCAGTTGCTAGCCAGCTTATTGCCGACGGCAAAGTTTCTGTTGACGGAAAGCCGATTACGAAGACTTCTTACAAATTGGCGGAAGGTAAAACTGTCGAGTTTGAAATCATCCCTGAAACCACAGATGTGGAACCCGATGACTCAGTTGAGTTCGGCGTGATCTATCAAGACGAGCACATTGCGGTTATCGATAAACCTGCTGGTCTTGTAGTTCATCCTGGGGCCGGCAACGAGTCAAGAACGTTGGCCAACGGCTTACTGGCTAGGTTTCCTGAAATAGCTGAAGTTGGTGAAGTGACACGGCCTGGAATTGTTCACCGCCTGGACAGAGAAACTTCAGGTCTGCTAGTTGTTGCTTTAACCCAAGAAGCTCATGAGATGCTAACAGCCATGATGGCGGCCCGGATCATCGAGCGGACATACAAAGTGTTAGTCGAGGGGTTAGTTGACAATGCGTTTGGGGCAGTTGATGCACCAATTGCAAGATCAACCACTGACTATCGAAAGATGGTTAT
>CALJAE010000144.1 GCA_938028175.1 uncultured Acidimicrobiales bacterium | reverse complement strand
GATGCGTGTCGGGATCGACGAGAACAGCCACACGTTCTTAGATGCCGGAAAGATTGCAGAAGATTCAGGCGTTGCAGCCGTTGCCCTTCATGGACGCACAGTGGAGCAACTCTATGCTCCGTCTGCTCGCTGGGAAACAATCGCACAACTTAAACAACATGTAACCAGCATCCCAGTTCTAGGCAATGGCGATATTTGGGTCGCTCAAGATGCCCTAGACATGATGTCAGAAACCGACTGCGATGGCGTAGTCATAGGTCGTGGCTGTTTGGGCCGTCCATGGCTATTCGGCCAACTCGCTGCAGCTTTCCGAGGAGAAGAGATACCTGCGCCACCGAACACTAAAGAGGTGGGCCAAATTATGTTGCGCCACGCTAGTGAGCTAATCGAATGGTTTGGCGAACACAAAGGCATTAGAGAGTTCCGCAAACATACCAGCTGGTATTTAAAGGGTTACCCGGCCGGTGGCGAGATTCGTGGGCGACTCCACAAGATCGAGTCGCTAGAGGTCCTAAAAGAACTTATTGCTGAGATTCCAGAAGGCGAACTTCCGCCTGAGAACTACTCGAACAAACGTGGTCATACCCGCGGCCCTCAAAAAGTTGTCCTTCCCGAAGGCTGGCTAACCGACCCATTCGACGATCTAATCGCTAGTCCAGAAGGCGACTCGGCCGCATCAGGCGGGTAAAGCATGAAACGTGTAATCGAAGACTTCACCTGCCAAAACTGCAACACACAAGTCACCGGTGACGGCTACACAAACCACTGCCCCAACTGCCTATGGTCAAAACATGTTGATATAGAGCCCGGAGACAGAGAAGCTAACTGCGGCGGACTAATGGAGCCACAGAAAATCGAGACCGACGGCACAGGATTTAAAGTGACGCACCTTTGCACGAAGTGCGGTCATACAAAGTCAAACAAGTGCGCCAAACAAGATCAAGTAGATGAGCTGTTAGCTAAAAAGGCCGACCCTTTAATCTGAAGATCCCAAATCAAGTTTGGGATGACGACCAAACCGCACCCTCAATTTGACGACCAAACCACGGCGTCATCCTGGCGGAAGCCAGGATCTAAGATTCTGAATCAAGTTCAGAATGACAGCTAAAGTTCAGAATGACGATCTGAGGCTATCTGCCGCCAAGAAATTGAGATCGCTCAATTGCAGCCCACTACCCATCAAGGTGCGACGGCTTCGAGTATGCCTGAGGCCACGCCTGGCACAATACCTAAGATTAGAACCACTATTAGGCAGACTCCGACGCCGGCCATGCTGATGCTTGGTTTGAAGTCGAGCTTTGTATCTCGCTCTTCGTCTGGGTCAGACATGAACATCGAAACAATAATTCTCAGGTATAAGAATGCTGCCACTACAGCACTTAGCATCGCAATCGCAGCCAGCACATAGCCACCGGTTTCTCTGACGTCAGTTGCTGCGAAGATGACTCTTACTTTCGACCAGAACCCGGCAGTAAAAGGAACACCGGCTTGAGCGAGCAGAAAGAAAGCCAGTAGCCCTGCTAGCAGCGGCTGACGCTTGTATAGGCCTGCCATAGCGTCGAGAGTTAACGGTGACCCCTTGCCATTGTTGGCTTCGTGATTGCGTTGAACCAGCGTCATAACTCCGAAAGCGCCAGCAACCATAAACGAATAGGCAATCAGGTAAAACGCAACCGACCGCTCACCAAGAGCACCCGTTGAGCTGAGTTCCTGAGCAACATAGATTCCGACCAGCATAAACCCGACATGATTAATCGAAGAATAAGCAAGCATTCGCTTAGCGTCAGTCTGAGCCAACGCCATAACCGCACCACCAACAAGACTTAACCCAGCAAGGACTCCGATGACTGGTTGAATCTCGGAACCAAAGTTACTGAAAGCATCTAGCAATACTCGAAGCAATGTGGCGACACCGGCCACCTTGACTGCCGAAGCCATAAAGCCGACAACAGGAGTAGGCGAACCCTGATAAACGTCTGGCGTCCAAGAATGGAACGGCACAGCCGAAATCTTAAAGGCAAAGCCCACTAGTAAGAACATGATTCCTACGAGGATAAGTGAAGCATGAACACGAGGATTAAGGCCAAGATCATTGACACCGGCATTAGCTATTGCGCTGATCTGAATCGAACCGGTGGCACCGTAAACAAACGCTATTCCATAAGCAAATATTGCTGAAGATACAGCTCCCAGAGCGAAGTATTTGAAACCAGCTTCCTGACTAGAACTGCGCCGCAGATCGAGAGCTGCCAATACATAAACGGCAATACTCAGAATCTCGAGGCCAACGAACAACAGAATCAAGTTCTCTGCGGCGACCATGATCATTCCACCAGTAGCACTTAAGAACAACAGCACATGCTGTTCCATTACAGAAGACGCACCACTGTTACGACCAGAGAAAGACTCACGCTCAAAAGTGAGACTAGCAACGGCTGCCATAGCAATAATCAGACCCCAAGCGACTAACACAAAGCTATCGACTCTTAGAGAGCCACCAACTAGTAAGAATGCGTCTTGATCTGATTCTTGAAGTAGACGCCAAACTGGGAACAACCCAGCGAAACTGATAGCGGCAGCCATAACGCTGAACACCATCGACACAAGCCCAACCTCGGACTGGCTGCGCTTGCCCATTAGTGAGACGAGAACAACCAAGATAATTGGTGCTACGCCCATCACGAGAAGCGGTAGGATCTCGCTCCATTCAGGAGTCGGAACGTCGAAACGTGGCGGAGTTACTTGAGCAAGAAGGTTAAACATTAGCGCCGCTCGTTTCACTTCGCTTACCGAGTTTGCTTCGCAAACATCGCCGAATCAGTGAGTCAAACATTAGCTCTCACCTTCCAAAGCTTCTTTTTCGGCCTTATCCTCTTCAGCAAGCTCCAAGGCCTCAGTCAAACCTTCAACACCTGAACGCTCAGGGGCCTCGGTCTCAGACTCGGTAAAGTCTGCTTCAGTTTCAATTCGTTCAATTAATGCATCTACAGAAGGCTCAATCCGATCAATCATAAAGCTTGGGTAGACACCGAAGAATACAATTGCAGCTAGCAGGGGCGCTATACCGAGAAGTTCTTTCGGTGACAGGTCTTTCAGTACTTTGTCTGACGAAGCACCTTCGGTTCCTGCAGGAGGACCATGGAATGTGCGTTGGTAAGCCCACAGCAAATAGAGGGCCGCAAGGATTACACCAGCGGTTGCCACAACGGCCCACCAACGAGCTGAACTAAACGTTCCAAGCAGAATCAAGAACTCACCAACGAAGCCGTTGAGCCCTGGCAGACCAATACTCGAGAGAACAACCAGAGTCATAACACCAGCGAAAACCGGAGCCGACTTCTGCAGGCCAGACATCTGCGAAATCTCACGGGTCTTCAACCTGTCATACATCCAGCCCACCAAGATAAACAAAGCACCAGTCGATATGCCGTGGTTGATCATCTGCACCACAGCACCGTTCAGGCCCTGTGAGTTGAAAGCAAAGATGCCGAGAACAATAAAGCCCATGTGAGCAACCGAGGAGTAGGCAACCAGCTTCTTTAGATCGGTCTGCACGGTTGCGACTGCGGCGCCATAGATAATGCCTATAACACCAAGAGTTAAGAACACTGGAGCCAGGGCGATGGTTTCTTCTGGGAACAGACCCAGACCGAAACGGATAAGACCATAGGTGCCGAGCTTTAACATTACGCCGGCAAGAATTACTGAACCGGCTGTTGGAGCTTCGGTATGCGCATTAGGTAGCCAAGTGTGAATTGGGAAGACTGGCACCTTGACAGCGAATGCTAGTGCAAACGAGATCAGTATTAGCCAGCGAGCCGTGTCGCTGACACCGGCCATATTTGCTTGAATATCTCTGATGTCAAAGCTAAACACCTCACCGTTTCTGGTTAGTATGCCGAGAGCTAGGATTCCGACCAGCATTAGCGCTGATGCTGCCATTGTGTATAGGAAGAACTTGAGCGCTGCATACACACGGTCGCCGTGGCCCCAGCCACCAATCAAGAAATACATTGGCACAAGTACGATCTCGAAGAATGCGAAGAATAAGAACAAGTCGATCGACAAGAAAGCTCCAAGCGAACCAGCCTGCAAAGCCATTAAGTGAAAATAGAACTGGCGTTGATCGTGGTGAGCTGACGTAGTCAGAATCGCTATTGGGAAAAGCAACCCGGCAAGAACAACGAGCCAAAGTGAAATACCGTCTACACCGAGCGTCCAATTAATACCAAGCGAAGGTATCCAATTGACATCTGAGACGAACTGATAGCCGCTCTCTCCTACCTCGAACTCGGACAGAACAATTAACGACAAAATCCCGGTGACTGTTGAACCTATTAGCGCAACAACACGGGCCAAACTTTCAGTATTAACGAGAACTAGCGCAGCTGTAATTAGCGGGATAACGATAAGCAAAGTGAGCATTAGGAGACCAACCTCCAGATAACCCAGCCAACCATGGCGATAGCGCCGAACACAATCAGAGTTACATAGTTACGAACATACCCGGTCTGAGCTTTACGGAACAAAGTACCAACACCAACAGAGCCACCGGCCACACCCTTAGAGATACCGTCAACCGCTGTGCGGTCAAAGAAAGAGAAGAACTCGAACATTTTGCGACCCGGGCCACCCATGAACTTTGCATAAGTAGCATCAATAAACCAAGCGTTTTCTAAGTACGGCGAACGCAGCGGACTCTTGTCTAGCTCTTCGGTAGAGACTTCATCGGCTGACAGCGATCCACCCTTACCAAACAGCTTGAATGCAGCAAAGATAGCAATCGCTCCAGCTGCAACAGCAATTAGCGCTAACCAAACTTTTGTTGAACCAGCCGTATCGAATTTGGCTTCGTTAGCAAACAGCGACGGCTCTAGCCAGCCCTCGAGGAAGTGAACATCGGTACCGCCAAGGAAGTCTTTGGTGAATGGAAGGTTCAAACCACCGGCAACGGCAGCCAAGATGCTCAAGATCACAAGAGGTATTGTCATGGTCTTTGGCGACTCATGTGGCTTAACTTCTTCGACATCGAAACGAGGCTTACCGAAGAAAGTCATAATGACCTGTCGGGTCATATAGAAACCGGTCAGTAGAGCTGTGACTAGACCAACGACCCAAAGTGCCTTGTTTGATCCCCAAGCGAAGACGAGAATCTCGTCTTTTGACCAGAAACCAGAAAACGGTGGCACACCGGCGATTGCAAGCCAACCGATAATGAATGTAAACGACGTAACGGGCATGAACTTCTTAAGCCCACCCATAAACCGCATGTCTTGTTGATCATGCATGCCATGAATAACAGAACCAGAACCTAAGAACAGAAGTGCTTTAAAGAAAGCGTGAGTAATCATGTGGAAGATTGCCGGTACATAGCCACCAACACCAACAGCCAAGAACAGGTAACCAAGCTGCGATACGGTCGAGTATGCAAGCACCCTCTTAATATCGTTCTGTGCAACTGCTGCAGTCGCTGCAACGAGTGCTGTGATTGCACCGGTCCAGGCAATAACGTCGCCAACCCAAGGGCTAGCGGCCGCAAGAATAGGGTTGAGACGAGTCAACAAGAACACGCCCGAGGTCACCATGGTTGCTGCGTGAATAAGCGCCGACACTGGGGTCGGGCCAGCCATAGCGTCTGGCAGCCAGACAAATAGCGGAATCTGTGCCGACTTTCCAGTTGCGGCAAGCAAGAACAACAGCACAATAGCTGATGCCGTAACCGCTGCAATATCTGGGGCTTGGGTAGCGATATCGTCGTAATTGATAGAACCAATGGTTAAGAACACCAAGAATGTAGCAAGCATGTAACCGAAGTCACCGACACGGTTGGTAACAAAAGCCTTCTTACCAGCAGAAGCATTCTGAGGATCAGTAAACCAGAACGAGATGAGTAGGTAAGAACAAGCCCCTACGCCTTCCCAACCAAGGAAAGTCAACAACAAGTTGTCGCCCAATACGAGTAACAGCATTGAGAAGACAAACATATTCAGGTAGATAAAGAACTTAGAGAAGTTCTCATCGCCATGCATATAGCCAATGGAGTAAAGGTGGATGAGAGTTCCGACGCCCGTCACAAATAGCGCCATTGTTATTGACAGCGGATCGACCAATAGGCCAGCGTCGACCTCGAACGAGCCAGCGCTGATCCAAGTGAAGATTTCGACGATGTGGAAGCGGTCAGAAGGCTCAAGAGAACGAAGATCGAAGAACACTAAGACTGTGAAAATAAAGCTTAAAAAGGCTGCAATAGTGGCAACCCAGCCTGCTAGAGGTTCGCCCAAGCGCTTGCCAACCAACATATTTACGATAAAACCAGTAAGCGGCGCAGCGGGTATTAACCAGGCAAGATCTAACACAGTTCCCCCTACCCTTTCAGCTCGCTAAGATCGTCGACACTCAACTCGTTGTTGCGTCTAAACAACATCATGACCATCGACAAGCCGACTACTACTTCAGCAGCGGCTACGACAAGAATAAAGAACACTGAAGTCTGACCAGTTAAGTCATCTAGAGCTGAGGAGAAAGCAATAAATGTAATGTTCACAGCGTTGAGCATTAACTCAATGCACATGAACATCACTAGCGGGTTGCGGCGAATCAAAACTCCGAGCAGACCGATTGAGAAAAGAACAGAAGCAAGAACTAGATACCAGGTGTCGGTAAGTGCGACTGCAATATAGCTACTCATCTTCTTCACCCTTTCCGTCTAAGTCTTCGAAGTTGATTAAAGAATCTTCTTGAGATGGACCATCAAACTCTTCTGTATCGTCTTCAGTAACCGGTTCGGCTACTTCAGGAGCTTTAGCGTCATCATGCGGATCAACTTTTTCTGTTGGCGCTGGAAATACCTTAGCTACAGGTGATGGATCAGTTGCTGCTCCGCTACCACCGACAGCTGCGAGACTAAGTTCGTCTATTTTGCGACTATTTTTGACCATGACAACTGCACCGATAGTGGCAATCGTCAGCAACAATGCTGTGGCTTGGAACGCAACGAGCTGGCTAGAGAAGATATCGCCCGCTAACTGAGATACATCTGCTGTGTTATCAATAGGGTTCTGCCCAAACTGTCCAGTTAGTGCGATAGCAGGGGCATCTTCGGGTGCGCCTTCGATCCCAGATGGTCCAGAAAGGAAAAGGCCTGTTAGGGCCATGACTAAGAATGTTCCAGCAGCAACAAACCCTAACGAACGTTGACCTGCGAGCGGCTCGACGAAAATATCTTGCGCTTTGTCGACACCAAGCAACATAATTACGAACAAAAACAGGACAACGATGGCGCCAGCGTAAACAACGATTTGTACAAAGCCTAAGAAGTTTGCGTCTTGAATAATGAATAGTAGAGCTACGGAGAAGAATGTAGCTACCAGGCTGAGAGCTGCTCTAACCGGGTTGCGAGAAAAAACGACTCCAAGGGCGCCACCGATAGTAATGACGGCAGCAATTATGAAGACGATTAGGTCGACTACGTTAGGCTCCATCGTTACCCTCCAGATCCTGACTTTCGTCAGGATGACGTCTGGTGGGATCGGCACCGGACCCAGAATCACGACTGGCGGAGGCAGAATCAAGATCCTGACTTTCGTCAGGATGGCTTTATTTCGAAAAGTTGAATCCGGAGATTTTACACTGACTTGCACCTTAAAAAGTTTCCTTCGAATCATG
>CALJAE010000143.1 GCA_938028175.1 uncultured Acidimicrobiales bacterium | reverse complement strand
ACCGAGTTTCAGCCTTGCTGAAACTCGGTTAAACAATAGCCAGTCAGGCTGCCCCCTATAAATTCGATTAGACCAACAAACCAGCGCTAAGCTGGGAGTAACTCTATGCAACTCTTACTACTCATCATCTTCGCAGCCGTTGCCGTAGGTATTGTTTCACTTATTGTGTTTGTTGATCGTATCAACTTTCCACAGCGCAAGTTCAACGCTAAAAGTCTTCCCCCGGGAGACGAAGCCCCTCAGGATCATATGGGTGCACATATGGTTGATCCTGAGGAAGACTTCGCGAACTAGACGACAGGTTTAGCTGTCCTCGTTATCTGAAGTCTCAACTTCAGAATCGATCTCTGTATCTTCGCTGTCGATAGTGCCGTCGGCATCTACGTCATCGGCAACGTCTTCTTGGACTAGACGTTCTTGAGCAACGCCACCAACTTCGGCAGCCAAGATACCGTCGGTTTCAGAACAACGTAGGATTTGAGCACAAATGATTTGCACGTCAACAGATTGTCCGACTTGACCAGGGTCAATGCCGTAAGGTCTAAAGCCTGTGGAGGAAAGGCCAAGAACGCGACCAGCGCCGTCAACCAAAGGCCCACCTTCGAACAATGTACCCACTGGAGCTGTGTGCTGAATCCCACTTCTTGAGCTATCAACCATCACACCAGGAACCGCAGTAGCACCGTTGCCTCCAACTCCAGAAATGGCAAACACGGTCTGACCGAGATTGTCCACCTGTACTGAATTAGTAGCAAAGTCGAGGGGCTCAACTGCCTCATCTACAACGACTAGAGCAAGGTCACTTGCTTCATCCCAAGACCAAAGCTCAGCCTCAATCGTTTCTGATTCATTAACCAATTCGATACCAGGGGCAGGAAGTCGAGCGTTATCTCTAACCACAGAGAAGCTAGTCAAAAACGCTGTTCCACCTTGGTGACCGGCAACAGCGAACGCTGAACCAATCAGCACTTCACCATCAGAGTTTCTAGTTTCAAGGAGCCACACGGAGTCACCGACAACCGCTGGTAAATCAACCACACCATTGGCATTGGCAACAAAGTTATCAAGTGGAACTAGTTCGTTTCGAATTTGATCAACCGAAGATTCGCGTAACTCATCTAGTGCCCCAGCTGCATTGTTAAACTGCTGGTCGAAACCATCTACAAATCGACCGACGGCCTGCTCGTTCTCAGAGAGCCGACTGTTATAGAACGCGTAGAACGAGGCACCAGCAAATGCAATACCTATTGCGATAGCCAGCAAGAACGAAGCTGTTGCCAGTATCGACTTCGGTACTATACGATAACGAAGGAAGCGTCGGCGTTTAGCCTTCTTCCGAGTGCGACGATCCTTAAGACGTGTACGCAAAGTCTTGCGCTCACTCTGAACTGGCCAGTCATCTTTTCGTCGACGCAACTTAGAAGGGATCGACTCCCTTTTCTGGCGCAAGTCAAGCTGGTTAGTATCCAGATCGATCTCTCGGATTTCTTTTGTCTTGATTGATGAGTTACTACCCATTGTCTCTCTCCTGATTTATTGAAGATCTTTGGTTATTAGCGGCATCGTTCTGCCCTGCTGCCGGCTGGACAGTTGTTGGAGGCACGGATGCTGGAAGACTTGGGAGAGCTACTTCACGCTCGACACAGTCACGGTCACCACAGTTTCTTGCTAACGATGACTTAGCTTGTTGTGCGCCAATTTCTGTAAACTCACGAACCACACGCTTTGTTACTCGTTGAGTGGGAAGCTCGATTGGTTCTCCATCTTCGTCAAACTCAGGCTCAACGAAGTCCAGCGAGATAATTTCTGCAGGCTCAGGGAACTCAATTACTTCTAGGTCTTCGTGGGCTGCCAGATTGAACTCTCTCCAAGCTGTTGCCGGGTGTGATCCACCTGTAACGTTTGAAACACCGTTGATGTTTTCTAAGGAACGTAGACCATCTGAGTGCCCCATCCAAACAGCAGTAGCTAGCTGAGGTGTATAACCCACAAACCATGCCGCTCGGAAAGCCTGGGCCGTACCTGTTTTACCAGCTGCTGGACGGCCAATATTGGCACGTGCACCTGTTCCACCATCAATAACACCAGCTAGAACATCGGTAATGTTGTCAGCTGTTGCTGCTGAAATGACCCTGGTTCCTTGACGAAGTCGATTATCAACAATGACATTCTCGTCTCGGTCGGTGACGGTCAAGATAGCGGTTGGTTCTTGGTAGACCCCAGAGTTAGCAAAGGTGCCATAGGCTGCCGCCATTTCTAAAGGAGAAGCCTCAGCTGCCCCAAGTGCGAAACTTGGACCGTAGGCAACGTCGTCAGACACTCTTGACAAACCAAGCTTCTGTGACAGATCAACAGTCTCACCGATAGTTACATCGACCACCAGCTGAGCAAACACGGTATTAACCGAAGAGTGCATAGCTTCACGAAGGGTAATCTCGCCGAAACCGTTACCACCAAAGTTTCCGATCGAACATTCGTCACCAATACAGCCTGGAACCGGCCAAGACCCTGGTGCATCGTAAACAACTTCGGGACCAATACCCTGTTCAAATGCAGTAGCTAGAACAAGAGGCTTGAATGTCGAACCTGGCTGAAAACCACTACTTCCACCCAAACCTAGGTTTACCTGCGAAACCTCATAATCTCGACCACCCAAGATCGCTCTAACAAAACCAGTATCTGGTTCGATTGAGACGATTGAAAGATCAACTGGGTGTTCTGTATTTTCTAGGCGTTCATCCGCTGCTTGACGTGCAGCTTCTTGCAGTTCTGGATCAAGCGTGGTCCTGATAGTTAGCCCACCTCGGTAAACAGCATCTGGGCCGAGATCTTCAACGAGGGTTTGTTCAATCCAGTCAGAAAAGAATGGGAACTCGCTAGAGCCCTTTGATGGACGACTGAATACAAAGGTTGCTGGCAAGCTGAAGTCGCCATCGGAGAAACGCTTTAGTTCGGCCGCAGTTGCATCAGCGGCTTCGGCTTCAGTAATATAGCCCTCTTCTAACATTGCGTTAATAACAAGGCGGCGACGCTCATCGGCATCCTCTGGATTTGAATGTGGAGAAAAGGCTGTTGGGGCTTTAACTAGCCCAGCCAAAGTAGCGGCCTCAGAAACATTAATCTCAGATACGTGCTTGCCAAAGTAAATCTCTGACGCAGCACCTACACCATATGCTCCAGATCCAAAGAACGAGATATTCATATAGTTGAATAGGATCTCTTCTTTGGAAAGCTCCTTCTCAAGCTCAACTGCTAGAAGAGCTTCGTCGATTTTTCGCTCAAAGCTACGTTCGTTGTTGAGATATGCATTCTTGATGTACTGCTGAGTGATTGTCGAACCACCCTCTTTAACATAGCCGGCACTAACGTTCTCTCGAGCAGCTCTAGCAATACCCTCGAGGTCAACACCAGAGTGCTCCCAGAACCTTCGATCTTCGATAGATACAAAGGCATCTTTCAGGTGCTGTGGAATATCTTCCGGTTTGATCTCGACTGTCTCATCGAAATCTCTAAACAGAGCAATCTCATTGCCATTCGCATCCAACACCGTCGACGGTTCAGAAATAAACACACGAGGTTCTTCTGGCAGCTCACTACCAGGAAGTGGCAAACCTAGGAATGTAGCAACCGCTACTCCTCCACCTACTGGAATACTGAGGCCGAAGGCTAGTACGAATGCAACTAAACCTTTAAGACCAAACTTAACTATTGCTGACCAGTTAGATCGCTTGTTCTGTGAGCTACCCTGCATTGTTCGCTCCAATGTTTGCGGTCGCTGCATTCTGGTTTGTGGGAGTTTCTTCTTCGGTCGATGGTTCTGGTTCCGGCGGTGGTGGAGGTGTTACACACCGAGGGAAGTTGACCCGCACCGTGTCGGTGAGAGTTACTGTTCTAAATCTTGGCCTTGTTGTGGTCGGCTGAGCGCTCGTGGCAGTTGTATCTGGCGAAGATCTGGTAGCAGACTGTGAAGTCGTAGTTGTTGCCGTAGCTGGCACAGGATCAGCTGGGATTAGCTCCCTAACCTGTTTTGCAACTCTGATTGTTCCTGTGTGGCCGCCTCTTGTTACGGCATCACATCGTGCTGTAAACACAGCGAGGCCACGGGCATTTGTCTGAGAAACATTAGTTAGATTTGCATAGTCAGGGACCCCACTGAGGGTGACGTTAAATCCAGACTGAGGAGCAAGAACAATCACACCATCTTCATCAACAACCTGTTGTGAAACACTGACACCAAATTGTCCAGTAGAACCTCTAAAGATGTTTCCGCCGGTGATGAACTCTGCAACAATATTTTCACTATGTTCCCTAACTCTCAGGTTGAGTTCTAGAGGCTTAGGTTTAGCAATCTCTAAGAAGTCAATGGTTAGAGATTCAGCAGAGATGTCCTCTAGGAAGAACGTTTCGATATTCGCCGATGCAAATTCAGCAGGAACAAATGCTCTTGCTCTATATCTCCCACCGAGAAGTCCTTTAACTTCATAGATACCTTCTTCGTCGGTGACAATGTCTAGGGTTCCGATTCCAGAATCTGTTTCTCGTTCTAAGCGAACAACTGCACCTTCAACAGGACCATCGGGACCTACGACTCGCCCCTCAATGGTTGCCTCACCACCAAGAATCAACTCCTCCTCAGGAGTCAACTCAGGCTCAGGCGTTTGCCCTAGAGGTTCGATCTCTTCTGGCTCAGCCGAAACAAACGGATTGGCGATAAAGCCGAGATCTGTTGGAAAGCGCCGAAGGTCATCTGGAGAATTCAAGCTAAACGGAGACTCTTCGCTTGAGTCTTCGATTTCAGTTCTTAGATCTACACCCGTCAATCGGATCTGTACAGCTGCAGGCTCAGTGATGTAGGCATTGACGACGAAGCGTCCAAAAAACGCTGCGAAGACACAAAAACCTATAGCCAAGAAGACTTTTCCAATATTTCTTAGGTGCACGCATTACGATTCGGCCTGCAACTAGGAAAATTAAGTCAAAAGAACTATTTTTATTCTTCTACATCAATAAAGATGCACTCACCAGGGCACTCTTCGGCCGCTTCGACGACTCCTTCGATTCCACCATCTGGAATTCGAGCCATACCTTCAGCACCTGCTGGGTTGTTTGTACCGTCAAACAGCTTCTCTTCACCGAAGTTTTCAGCTGCTTCTTTTACGTAGTAGAGACCGTCATCTTGTCCAAAAAATACATCTGGAGCAATCTCAGCACACAGTCCGTCGCCCGTACAAAGATCTTGATCTATCCATACCTTAACCATGACAACTCCTTTGTCAGAAAGCTAATCATAGTCGACTATAGCGTCTAAATCAGCTAACAAATGACTTTCTAGATAGCACCTAATTAGAGGCTTATCTAGAACTAAGCTATATAGCTGATGAATCCACAATCTCAGACGGACCAAAGATTTGACATTCTGAATCAGTATGCAGAAACCAATAGATTTTCAAATGGGTCGCCTACTGGGTTCAAATTTGTTGAGACATCGCCTGGAATAAACCGATTGGTTTTTCTGAGGTCTTCCGCCTCAAACTCAGAGATGTCTCTGTGGACAATCGACCCAAATGGTGAAGAGCGACTAATCGTTGACTCTTCCGACTTGACGATGGACACAGAATTGTCAAAAGCTGAGGCAGACGAAAACGAAAGACTGCGCAGAACTAGCACCGGTATCACTTCGTTCTCAGTAAACGCTAACCAGTTACTATTTGGCATCTCAGGTCAGCTCTACGTTCTTAAGTTTGACGGTGAGGCAGGAGAAGCGCTACACAAAGTTTCCCTGGGAAAGCCAAAGTACGCTACCGCTCAAAAACTATCTCCAGACGGAACCCGACTCAGCTTTATATGTGAGAACGAAATCCA
>CALJAE010000142.1 GCA_938028175.1 uncultured Acidimicrobiales bacterium | reverse complement strand
ATACTAATACATATCTGTACATACCAGATATGTTGTGTAGTTAGTGATACTAATACATGTCTGTACATACTCAGGAGTGATGATGGAGTCTAACGAAATCAGAAATGGCACAGAGCTTGTTTCTAAGCTAAAGCGAACAGCTGGAGCGTCTGTTGCTAAGTCAACAGGAATACGTACCAAGTCAAAACTGGAGAACTTCCCAAGGCTGCAGAGGCCAACCTCAGTTTCAACCTCGCGACTTCGCTCGAGAATGAAGAGCTCGGTTTTGAAGCTTATTGATTGGCAGGTTGCGCCGGTGGCCTCCCATGTTGACAGCTTTCAAAAGGCTACGACTTCAACTGTTAGGGATCTAGAACAAAGAATCGCAGCGCTCGAGGCGATGATAGAAGACGACGATAAAGGCAGCAACAAATGAAAATTCTAGTTACAGGTGGTCTCGGATTTATAGGCTCAGCTGTCGTTCGCTCTTTGGTGGCAGCTGGAGAAGAAGTAGTTAACATCGACAAAGTTTCTTATGCATCGACTTTCGATTCTGTGGCTTCAGTCGCATCCGAACCAAACTATGCGTTCGAAAAAGTTGATATCACTGACGAGAAACAAGTCATTGAGCTTTTCGATAAACATAGCCCTGAAGCAGTAATGCATCTGGCTGCGGAATCTCATGTTGATCGGTCAATCGATGGTCCCGGGGCCTTTGTCGAGAGCAATGTAATAGGAACATTCAATCTGCTTGAGGCTTCGAGAAAGAGTTCTATTAGTAAGTTTGTTCATGTCTCGACTGATGAGGTTTTTGGAAGTCTTGCGCTAGAAGACGAGCCTTTCAGTGAGTCGACACCGTATTCTCCACGATCACCGTATTCGGCTTCGAAGGCTGCTTCGGATCATCTTGCACGAGCCTGGGGTGAGACCTACGACATGCCAGTGGTGGTGACAAACTGCTCAAATAACTATGGCCCATTCCAGTTCCCTGAAAAACTGATCCCAATAACTATTCTTAGAGCGTTGAACCGTGACCCAATAGCGGTTTATGGGACGGGCGAGAATATTCGAGATTGGTTGTATGTCGAGGATCACGCCACTGCCTTGACCACCGCTTTATCTTCAGGCGCTGTAGGTGAGACCTACCTTGTTGGTGGAAATAATGAAGCCACAAATATAGATCTAGTGAAGTCGATTTGTCGACTGGTGGACGAACTGGAACCTTCTGTTTCAGACTCGGAGGAATTGATTGAGTTTGTAACTGATCGTCCCGGTCATGATCACCGATATGCCATAAATGCATCCAAGATTGAAAAAGAGCTCGGATGGACACCGGAGACTGCTTTGGATGACGGTTTGCGTACAACTGTTGAATGGTACCTTAATAACAGATCATGGTGGGAGCCGCTCGTAGAGAGAGGCGCAATTGATAGGCTTGGGACTCTATGACCGACCAAGTCGCAGTATCAGTAGAGAATGTCTCTAAAAAGTTTAAGAAAAGCTCTGCACCTGCGAAGACTCTCAAAGAACGTGTGATTAGCTGGGGCGGAGGCCCTGCTAAAGAGTTTGCTGCTCTAACTGATGTGAACTTTGAGGTGAAGGTCGGCGAAACGCTCGGGATACTAGGTCACAACGGAAGTGGGAAGAGTACGCTTCTCAAGACTATGGCCGGAACTTTGCGACCAACCAGCGGGCGAGTCCGAGTCCGAGGACGGCTAGCAGCCTTGCTCGAGCTAGGTGCTGGGTTCCACCCAGATTTGACCGGCAAAGAGAATATCTATTTGAATGGGAGCGTCTTAGGTTTCTCAGCGTCTCAAGTCGATGAGATATTCGATGAGATAGTTGCCTTCAGTGAGCTCGAAGAGTTTATTCACACGCAAGTAAAGCACTACAGCTCTGGAATGTATGCCCGCCTTGGATTTGCGGTCGCAATCAATCTGCAGCCGGACGTGATGTTGGTGGACGAAGTTCTTTCCGTGGGCGATGAAGCCTTTCAGAATAAGTGCATCAACAAGATTGAAGAATTTCGGGCAATGGGAAAGACCTTAATTCTGGTAACTCATTCTCCAGACCAGGCTGTTGCTTTGTGCGATCGAGTTGTTGTTCTTGATCATGGAAAAGTTATTTCTAAGGGCGATCCAATTCAGGCAGTTGAGATCTATAGAAAGTCTATTCACCCCGAAGGCTATGAGATCCACCTGGATCGAGCAGTAAACGGAGAAGTGCAGATCAAGGATCTGGAAGTTAATGGGCCAGATGGTCACGGCCATATCAGCCCCGATAAAGATATTGGTTTCCGCTGCTTAATTTCTTCGTCGGTGCCGACTGAGGCTCATGTAGAAGTATTGGTCACGACATCTACTGGGGCAGAGCTAATGAAGCTCTCTAGCGCCACCCTAATGGAAACGCCGCCTGTCTTGAGTTCAGATGGCCAGTGGTTTAGCTTCACTGCCGCCGGTATCCCGGTGTTCCCAGGTCGATATCTTGCAAGTATTAGAGTGACGTCACCCGATGGTAAAGATACTCTGGCTTCTGCGAATGAGATGGCTGAGTTCTTGGTGGATCATGTTGGCCCAACTACTGGAACCGTTTGGGTTCCGGCGTCATGTCGTATCGAGAAGGCGTAAAGCCTAAATAGTAAGTATTTGAATGTTAGGATTATCTGAGTGACCAATGTAGACAAACAAGATATTCAGATCTCGGCCGATTCTTCATCCATCGTAGTGGATAAGCGTCAGCAGAGAGAGTCTGAGAGGGTAGCAGCAAAGTTAGCTGCGTTTGGCTTCACGTCAGTAAAGGTTCTTGATTTAACGTCTGGGACCATTAAACAGGGTGCACTGGCTGCTCGAACTCTAAGCTCTGGTTTAACTCGCTCTCGAGTCGCACACGAGTTTATTAATGATGTAACAGCGGTGACTCACTCCGATGTCGTGCTATGTCTAGTAGGTAGTCGTCGAACTGCTCCACTGGCTGATCTTATAAACTGCAAGCCTGCTGAAATCATTCTTGCTTTGCAAGAGATTGATGTGAACGATCAGACCAGATGGGTTGACCTGGTTAAAGCAAATGCAGAATTATTGGTGCTTCGTGGGTATAGGCGAGACTTGTCATTTAATTCTGTGCGAGGAGCTTCTTACCTGGCCCGGTACCAGGTGTCTGAATCAGTATCTTCTCCGGAAACTCTCATAGATTACGAAGTTGCGTTGGCTAAGTCTGAGTTTACTTCTGTAGACCTTTCCAGTAGTTCAACACAAACAACTACTGATGCTCAGGTCCTTGCTCTAAAGAAAGCCCTCACTGCGGCAGAAGGTAAGGTTGCGAGCGCTATCCAGGCTGCATACGTTGCACAAGATGCCTTGGCAGGCGCAAATGCCGAGAAATCTAGAGCCATAGGAGTAGCAGCTGACTACCAGTACAAGGCCTTCGTACAGCACGACGAAATCCTTACCATGGTCGATGAGCTTGACAAGATCAAGAAGCACAGTAGAGCTAGTCGAGAATATACAAGCTTTAAGACTCGACTACGACGCACCGGCTTTGGTGCTTTATTAGCTAAAGTTACAGCACCAATTCGCCATCGCAGCTAGGTTGTAGGGTAGCCATAGGCTAACCTTAGGAAACCAGGAGGGACATGGCCGTAACAGTACAAGACACAGCTCTTGACGGCGTTAAGGTGGTTCAACCTCGTAGGTTTGCTGACGACCGTGGTTATTTCTCGGAAGTCTTTGTCGCTAGGGATTTAACAGAGGGATTGGGGTTCGCCCCGAACTTCGTTCAAGACAACGAGTCGATGTCGGCAAAGACGGGGACACTTCGAGGTCTCCATTATCAGCTCGGCGATCATGCTCAAGCCAAACTCGTTCGAGTCGCTAGTGGGGCTGTAATCGATGTTGCTGTTGACATCAGAGAATCATCGCCAAGTTTTGGTAAGCACGTCGCCGTCAAATTGAGTTCTGAAGAAGGCAACCAGCTTTGGATTCCTGAGGGCTTCGCTCACGGGTTCCTAACTCTGGAGGACAACACCCTGGTTAGTTATAAGACAACCAATTATTACAACGCCGAAAGCGATAGATCTATGAGCTGGTCAGACGACGATCTGGCAGTTGACTGGCAAGAGTTCGTCGATTCCAGCTTACTATCTGCCAAAGATGCTGCTGCTCCTTCATTTTCAGAATTAGTCGAGAAAGGTGAAGTCTTTGTCTAAGAGAATTCTTGTATTCGGTTCTTCGGGGCAGTTGGCAACAGCTTTGCGTTATCTGACAGGATCAACGGCCCATGACACAAAATTTGTAGGCCGAGATAGCGCAGATATTTCAGCCATTGAAACAATCTCAGAATTTGTACAGTGGAATCCAGACGTAATAGTCAATGCTGCCGCTTACACAGCCGTTGATGCAGCTGAGTCTGAGGCTTCAGAAGCTCATGCTGTGAATGTTACCGGAACATCCAACCTTGTCTCGCTAGCTGAGCGAGCGGACGTTCCGCTGATTCATATTTCTACCGACTACGTATTCGATGGTCATAGATTGAGTCGCCCTGACTGGTATAGCGAAGAAGACGAAACGAACCCGCTTAACGTCTATGGCTTAACCAAGCTCGAGGGGGAGAATATCGTTCTTCAATATGGCAAAGGAATTGTGTTGCGGACTTCCTTTATCAATAGCTCAACAGGTAAGAACTTTGTGAAGACTATTTTGCGTTTGGCGTCACAAGATCTTCCGCTAAGAGTAGTTGATGATCAGCTGGGCTGTCCGACTTCGGCCAGTCAACTGGGTGAAGCAATTCTGCAGATTATAGATAGTAGCGAGATTCAACCCGGCTTATTTCATGCTGCCTCCAAGGGCGGGGCTTCATGGTGGGAATTCGCAACAGAGATTCTCAACATCGCTGGGATTGAAAAAGAAATTGAAGCTATTCCCACTTCAGAGTTCCCACTTCCAGCCAAGCGGCCTGCTGATGCCAGAATGTCGAGTGCAAAACTTAAGGAACAATACGGAATTGAGATAGCGGATTGGAAACAGGGGCTTCGACCCGTGGTTAAGGAGTTGATGAATGAGCGATCGTAAAGGAATCATTCTTGCTGGTGGAACAGGGTCACGGCTTCATCCGGCAACGCTAGCGGTGTCAAAGCAGCTCTGCCCGGTATACGACAAGCCAATGATCTACTATCCACTGGCCACCATGATGCAGGCTGGAATTTCAGATGTGTTAGTGATCACGACTCCTGGTGACTCAGAAGCTTTTAGCAATCTATTGGGCGATGGTTCGAGACTGGGAATGAACATTTCTTACCAGGTACAACCTTCTCCGGACGGTTTGGCTCAGGCCTTCATAATTGGTGAGCAGTTCCTCGCTGGTTCGCCGGCTTGTCTCGTTCTTGGAGACAACTTGTTCCATGGGGATGGGGTGACGAGCTCTTGTCTGGCTGCAGACGAAGTTACATCTGGCGCTACGGTATTTGCCTCTCAGGTCCAAGACCCAGAGCGCTATGGAGTAGTCACCTTCGATCCAGATACTCAGAGGGCGATATCAGTAGAAGAGAAACCAAGTGCACCGAAATCGAACTGGGCCGTTACCGGTTTGTATTACTATGACTCTGAGGTCGTTGAGCGAGCAAAGGCGATTAAACCATCGCCTCGTGGTGAGCTAGAGATAACCGATCTTAACGAGAGCTATCTTGCTGACAATCGTCTCCGAGTGGAGAAACTGTCGAGAGGCGTCGCTTGGCTAGACACGGGGACCTTTGATTCAATGGTCACTGCAGCAGAATTTGTTCGAGTCCTTGAGCAGCGTCAGCACACAAAGATCGGCTGTATTGAAGAGGCAGCATGGCGCAACGGTTGGATTAGCTCAGGCGAACTCTTAGATATCGCCGAACCATTGGTCAAGTCGGGTTATGGAGCTTACCTTCAAGGCTTAGTAAACGAATAAGGCTCTAGCGAGGCCGTACTTATAACTCTTCGCCAAGGTTGCCTTCGAGCTTTGCGAAGATCCTAAAGCCAAAGTACACAGCGCCTACGGCTAGCGTGGCAGGGATTATAAGGTTGCCCAGGTGCCAAAGCTGGCCCCGTTGGACAACATCGAAGACCCAGCCACCGGCTTCAGGGACGCTGCCATCTGCAGAGACTCTTTCGAAGTTGCCGGGGTTGTAAAGCACTCGATGAAAGACTGTCACGATTGGCGTCAAGGGGTTTAGGAGTCCTAGTCGTTCTCCTACAAAGGTATCCGCTGGCAAGTTATTGGTCAGGAAGCTGAGAGGGTAGACGATGGGGGTAAACCAGAACAGTACAAGAAGCGCTAGTTCCAGGAAGTGTTGTACATCTCTAAAGTACACGTTCAGGGCTGATAGTAGAACTCCGGTACCGGCTCCTAGTAACAGGGTTACTGCCGTTGCTGGAATTAGTAAGTAGATGAGTTCCCAAGCAGGTGCGATTTGGAATATTGCCATAGCGGCGAACAATATAAGCATCTGCAAACAGAAAGTTATAAAGTTGGCGGCGAAGGCTGATATTGGTAGAACCTCACGTGGAAACCAGACTTTCTGAACCAAACTAGAATTTGCAGTGATCGATGTCGTCGAGGCTGTGAGGCCAAGCGAGAATAAATTAAATGGTAGAAGTCCAGCCAATAAGTAAATTGAATAGAAGCTAATTTCAGCGTTTCGAATAATCACCCCAAACACGACTGAGAAGATAGCTAAGTAGAGCAGCGGGTTGAGTAGAGACCATAAGAATCCAATGGCTGAATCTTTGTATTTGACTTTCAGTTCTCGGCGAGCCAGGCTGACTAGGAGTTCTCGATACTGCCAGATTGTCTTAAGACGTCTGAGGAAACCTGTATTCTGAACGCCATTTTCGATTAGTTCACTTGGAACTGCTGCAGCTGTCATAGGGGCCTATGCTAGCAAAAACCACGGGTCTGGGAGTACCAACCGGGACTTGGCTAGAAAGGCCATCTCGGACGGAGTTCTAGAAAATCTGATAAAATTTCGGTATCCGGGAATAACCAGCTTTAGCAGTGGGCTTTTAACAAGTTGATTCCTAAATATGGAGTGGGTTTGGTGTTTTCTTCAAAGTTAAAGTTCTTCGTTATCGCAGCGGTAGCGGTCATAGGTCTCGCCTCGTGCGCTGCAGAGCAAGAGGCAATCAGCTCCACTGAAGGTTCAGTCGGATCCGGAGAAGTCTTCGACGCCCGAGGTTTTGACATCGAGGCAGTCGATCTAGCAACCAATGAGACCGTCACACTCGCTGAGTATGTCGATGGAACCAAGCCTGTGGTTGTATGGGGCTTTGCTCCTCATTGTGGAACCTGTCTCGCCGAAGTTCCACAGTTCAACGCCTTCGCAGAAGCTAATCCAGACGTCCAGGTAATCGGTGTAGGCCAAACTGACACCTTGGACCTTGCCTTTAGGTTCCATGAAGCTTCTGGTGCCGAGTTCCCATTGGTTTATGCGACTGGTGGTGATATCTGGAGAGAAGCAGCAGTTGGTTTCCAGACAATGAATGTGTATTCAGCAGATCTTAGTCAGAAGGTTAGTCAGCCGTTTCATTTCTATGACACAGGCTCTTTAGCAACAGCCTTAGAGCATTTTTCTGCTTAGTTAGAAACATACAATTTCATCTGGACTAGCCACTAAGCTGTGGCGGTGAAGAGTGGCCCTAAAATTGCTGTGGACGCAATACCCCTACTGGGTAGGCGAACAGGCGTCGGAGTGATGGCGTCTCATTTGTTTGACCATCTCTCAGTAAGAGACGACTGTCGAGTCACTGGCTATATGTATAGTCAGAGCGGTGGCGCTGAGCTCCTAGCCAAATTACCGACAGGGGTTGCGGCAGTGCACAAGCGGGTTCCGGCCCGTTTTATGTCTCAAGTTTGGGACCGGATTGGATGGCCAAAGTTAAGCGGTTTCGATTTGATACATGGAGTCAACTATGTGTTGCCACCATCCTCAGGGGCCGTTGAACTAATTACAATCCATGACCTTGCACCGTGGCGCTTCCCTGAAATGTTGGCGCCTGGCGCTTCCGACTTTCCAGCCCTAACAGAGAGGGCGCTCGAGCGTGGTGCTCATGTGCATACGGTCTCGAAGTATACAGCTGACGAGGTGGTGGAATACCTTGGAGTCGATGAGAGTCGTGTTACCCCAATCCATCTAGGAACGAACTGGCTAGATCGAGGAAGCGCTGATCGTGGTAAAGCCCGGGCTGGCGGAGAGTATGTTCTTGCTATTGGGACTATTGAACCGAGGAAGGACTACCCGACGCTAATCAAAGCCATGAACTTTGTTTGGGAATCGCATCCAGAGTTAAAACTTGTAGTTGCCGGCAAGGAAGGTTGGGGCATAGACGCATTTAATTCAGCAGTGAGACAGTCCTCAAAACCAGACAACATTGTCCATCTTGGTTATGTAGACTCATCGACCAAGGCAAACCTACTAGCCGGCTGTGAGTTGTTGGCTTACCCATCGATCTATGAAGGTTTTGGTCTCCCGGTTCTAGAAGCAATGTCGATTGGGGTGCCTGTGATCTCGACTCAGATCGGCTCAGTAATCGAGGTTGCCGGTAACGCTGCTCAGCTTGTGCCAGTTCAGTCGCCAACTGCCTTAGCAGGAGCAATCTTGGACATGATCGAAGACGACGACGCTCGCAAACACTTCTCTGTTGCTGGTCCTCGACACGCCGCCCAGTATTCATGGGAAAAGACGGCAGAACAGATTGCAGAGCTCTACTTCAGGCTGATTTCATAGTGTCGCGAGCGCTAAGACTTAGACACCTTCTACCGATGGGGCTTTGATATGTCCTTCTCTTATGGCTCTCTAAGCAGGCCACGCAAATTCGTAATAATCGGTGGTGGACCTGCCGGTGTCTCGTGCGCTACCACGGCTCGCCGCTTAGGTGCTGAAGTAACTTTGATAGAAGGCGAGATCGTCGGTGGTGGAGCACACTTACTTGATTGCGTTCCATCGAAGGCAATGATTTCAACAGGTTCAGCAATTTCGATGATGTCTTCGGCCGAAGAAATGGGCTTGGTCAACGTAAATGTCGAGATCGACTTCGAGAGCTTACGGGATCGAATTTCAGAAATAGAGCAGACGCTGTCTACGGGCTTTGTTGAATTGCTCGAAAGTCAGGGAGTCAATATTGTCAAAGGTTATGGAAAACTTGTTTCCAACAATGCCGTTGAAGTCACTAGCCCTGATGGCGACACCTCAACCTTTGATGCTGATGTAATTGTTCTTTCTACCGGAACCAGACCGAGAGTCCCTGATTGGGCTCCGGTTGATGGTAAACGAATTCTCACGACTCGAGATGCATATCCACCAGAGGAGTTGCCTAGTCATTTGGTAGTAGTTGGGTCAGGGGTTACAGGTGTCGAGTTCACTCATATGTTTAACTCGTTCGGTTCTAAGGTTTCGCTGTTGGTAAGTAGACAACAAGTCTTGCCAGGTAAGGACGCTGAAGTCGCCATGGTTCTCGAGGAGTCCTTTAACCACAAAGGTGTTGATTTACACATGGGGGCTCGAGCAGAGTCTGTTGAATCAACCGATGACGGTGTCGTTGTGGTTTGTGAAGATGGTCGCCGGGTTGAGGGTAGCCATATGCTGCTGTGTATCGGTTCAATACCTAATACCGAGAACCTGGGGCTTGAAAGCACAGACATAGAGGTAGACGGTGGCTACATACCCGTTGATCACAATATGTTAAGTTCGGTTCCAAATATTTATGTTGCTGGAGATATCTCTGGCAAGCTGCCACTTTCGTCAGTGGCTACCAGACAAGGCCGCAAGATCGCTGAGCACGCCATGGGTCTGCACCAAGGGCCTCATACTCACATTGACTATGACAAGGCAGCTTCTGCAATCTTTTGTGATCCTGAAGTTGCAGATGTTGGAGTCGCTGAAGCAGAAGCGTTCGCCGAGGGTCGCAAAGTTAGAGTAACTAAAGTGCCGTTCTCGTCGATTGCCAAAGCTCACATCAATAATGATTCCCGTGGCTTTGTAAAGATTGTCTCCGATCCAGCAACCGGGGTAGTGCTAGGTGGTTCGATCGTGGGACGTCATGCTGCAGAGTTGATCAGTGTGATTGCCCTAGCCGTCTCTTCAAGCTTGACTATCACGGATCTAACAGAATCTCTTTTCGTTCATCCTGCTCTAGCTGAAGCGTTGTCTGAAGCGGCTGAGTAATTACTCGATCACAACGACAATATCGCCGCCGCTAACTGAGTCTCCGGCAGAGACTTTGACTTCTTTGACGGTACCATCGACGTCGGCCTCAATGTTGTTTTCCATCTTCATTGCTTCAAGAACCACGACGCTGTCGCCAGCAGATACGGTGTCACCTTCTGCGACTAGTACCTTGACGACAGTTCCTTGCATAGGAACAGCGATTTGTCCGTTGCCTGCAGCACTTCGCTTCTTCGACTTCTTGCCGCTCTTAGTTGGCATATCGGATTCTGGAACCCAAACGGTTGCGTTGAATGCTTGTCCGTCTACTTCGACAGTTACAGTTCGACGGTACTTTGTTTCACCATCAACGACGGTCTCATCTGGCGAGTACTTTACGCCAGTCAGATCGAGAGTGTTCTCTACCCACTTAGTTGAGTGGGTGAGAGCCTGGAAGTCGCTGTGTTCTAGAATCGCTATGTCAGCAGGGATTGTTGTGGCAATGCCTTCAATGACAAACTCTTTCAGAGCTCGGAGGGTTCGATCAATGGCTGCCTGGCGAGTATCGCCCCAGCAGATCAGCTTGCCAACAAGGTTGTCGTAAAACTGCGAGACAGTGTCACCGCTTTCGTAGCCGCCGTCCCAACGTGTGCCGAAACCAGATGGTGGAACAATCTTTGTGATAGTTCCAGGTGAAGGCAAGAAAGCGCCCTCAGCAGGGTCCTCGGCGTTAATTCGAATTTCTATGGCATGGCCAGTTATCTTAACGTCTTCTTGGGTGAAGCTAAGTTTGTCTCCAGCTGCGGAGCGAAGTTGTTGCTCCACAAGATCGATACCGCACACGATTTCGGTGACGGGATGCTCTACTTGCAAACGGGTATTCATCTCTAAATAGAAATAGTCACCATCTTCATACAGGAATTCAACCGTGCCGGCATTGGTATAGTTGCAGCCTTGGCCAACAGCGATTGCGTCTTCACCCATTTTGGTGAGGATCTCTGCAGGTATCTCAGCGGCTGGTGCTTCCTCAACTAGTTTTTGGTGGCGTCTTTGCGCAGAACAATCTCTTTGTCCGAGGTAGACGCCATTGCCATGTTCATCAAACAGCACTTGGATCTCTATATGGCGAGGGTTCTGCAAGTAGCGTTCTAGATAGCATTCGTCTCGTCCGAAGTACGCTTGTGATTCTCGCTGGGCAGACTCTAGAGCATCTTCGGCTTCGTCTGCGCTATTAACGACTTTCATGCCGCGGCCGCCACCACCAAACGCAGCTTTGATGGCCACTGGCCAGCCGTGGTCGTTTCCGAATGCGACGACTTCGTCGGCGCTGGTTAAGAAGTTTGTGTCCCCGGGAACGCCATTGACGCCCATTTTCTCAGCTGCTGCTCGGGCTGAGATTTTGTCGCCCATTACTTCGATAGCTTCGGGAGGGGGACCGATGAACTTAATGCCTGCCTCGTCAACAGCTCTAGCAAAGTCAGCGTTTTCTGAGAAGAATCCATAGCCAGGGTGGATTGCGTCGACCTTTGCATCGGCCGCTATCTCTAACATCTTCTCAGTGTTTAGGTAGCTTTCGGCCGCAGATTCGCCACCCAGGGCGAAGGCTTCATCTGCCAGCCTGGTGTGGAGAGCCTCGGCGTCGAGCTCTGAATAGACAGCTACAGTTTTGATACCAAGTTCTCGACAAGCTCTGATCACTCTTACTGCGATCTCACCTCGATTGGCTATGAGTACTTTGCCAAACACGTGACTAATCTAGAGTAATGGAGCAGCTAAGAGTACTCAAAGGCCCGAAAAACTCTAGATTTCGTGAAATTACTGTGGTTGATGAGGCTACTTCTACCAATTCGATCCTGTTGGATCGTTGCTTCGAGCCAGATTGCTACCCGCAAGCTTTGGTTGCGTTACACCAAACTAAGGGTCGTGGGCGACAGGGTAGGGAGTGGATAGACGAACCAGGAAACTCGTTGTTGATGTCGTCGATGTTTCAGAATCGATCTCTGGAACTTGGTTTGATTCCTTTGCTGGTCGGGATGGCTTGCAAGAAGGTTGCCGAATCATACATCTCAGAGACTGTTGATCTCAAATGGCCAAACGACATTCTGATTGCTGGCAAAAAACTGGCCGGCATTTTGGTTGAGGCAAAGACACGAGGGGACCAGACCTGGATAGTCATCGGTACTGGCGTGAACCGCTTCGCTCCAAAGGGTCAACAATTCAGCGCGACCAGTTTTGCTGACTATGGCGAGCCACCACAGCTAGATCAATTAGCTCTCGAAGTAGTGGCAGCCATCGAAGACCAACTCGTATGGGGGGAGTCCGTACCTCCGGCTGTTGTGTCTCAGGCATATGAGAAAGCCTGCAGCTTGATTGGGAAAACCGTTAGAGCATCTGGCGTGGACGAAGTAGAGCTTGTGGGGACTGCAGCCGGGATCGACCCAACTGGCTCTTTAATTGTGGATGTCGAAGGGGCTGGTTTGGTCAGTTTCTCTGCTGGTGACGTGCATCTAACTGCCACTGACTAGGAGATAATTTAGTAGGCTGTTTGGCCTAACAATTTACGGGTTGCCGCCGACCTAAAACAGGATGTGGAAAACAATAGGCGCGGCCATCACAGTTCTAATCTTTGCCATTGTGGCAGCTCCGGTTGCAGCTCAAGAAGCTGTAACCCCTACCTCGCCTACTTCGGTAACTGCACAAGCTAATCAGGTTCAAGCTGATGGGGTGGAAAGCGATCCTGCTGGTAGTACCACGAGTACCACAGCGCAGATCGGTCGAACAACAGTCGAAGGCTTTGTCGATCCGCTTGCCAACAAAGGAAGAGCCGCAGACGTAGTCGATGGAGAAGCACCTGAAGTTGAGAACGAAGAGCGTGAAGACGAAGATGCCGTCAGCTATAACTCTCAGCCGCAATACCAACCACCGCAAGTACTAGTAGATGCAGTAGCAGCAGCGGAGGAAAGACTCGAGCTAGCAACAGGTGAGTACACCGAGGCGATCGAGATTGTTCGTGGGCTACGCCAGAAACAGAAAGTTCTGACTGCAGAAGTAGAGCAGCTAGATCGTGACTCTGCGTTTTTGATAGAAGAGGCAGAAAGAATCCGAAAGACTACTGAAGATCGAGCGGTCGCAGACTTCTTGTTTAATAGCCAAGACTTCGAGTCCGCAATCCCAGGTAATGGGCCAACGTTAGAAGAACAGATTCAACGAAACAAGATCGCAACGATCATAGAATTTGATTCTCGTGAGCTTGAACGCTATGAGGCTGTTCGTTCCCGCATTAGTGCAGAGTCTCAACTGCTGATAGACGAAGCGGCCAAGATCGGCGATCTTATCGAGCTTTCGTCGAATGCAGTTTTCTTTAAGCGGGTGGCTAAGGATCAAGCCCAGGTTGAATTCGAGGCCTTCTCTGCTGGAAGTCAGGTCTTTATTAACGGCGTAGTGTTCCCAATCTCAGGAACCGTAAGTTTGCCACTCATTGATTCTTATGGTTTCCCTCGGGCTCCCGGAACTCCCGACGCTCACTGGCACGAAGGTATTGATATCTTCGCTCCAAGAGGAACTCCTCTTGTTGCTACCGAATCCGGCGTTGTAAACCGAGTGGGGGTAGCACGTCTTGGAGGTAAGAAGCTTTGGATCACCGGTGACAGCGGCGTCGACTGGTACTACGCACACTTAGAAGAGTTTGCTCCGGGACTTGCCAATGGTCAACGGGTCGAAGCAGGCGATCTCGTCGGATATGTTGGCGACTCTGGTAACGCTGTTGGGACCCCACCACATCTACACATGGAACTACATCCAGACGGCGCCAGGCCAATAAACCCATTTCCACTTTTGGCGAGTGTCGTAAGAACAGAGCAATCTCTGGGAATCAATGGGTTCAGCCCTGAGCCGCCACACGAGCCACTTGCAAGCGCTGGAGTTTCTGCTTCCCCAGCTGCGGATAGTTCTAGAGTAAGCTGAGGTTTCGATGTCAGTCTTAATCGCAGTAGGCATAATCTTGGCGTTGATTACTGGTAACGCCTTCTTCGTCGCACTCGAGTTCGCTCTGGTTGCTGCCGATAAGACCAAGCTCGAGACTGAAGCCGCTGGAGGAAACTGGGCTGCTCAATCTGCTGTTAAGGCGTTAAAGAAGCTTTCGTTCCATCTCTCTGGAGCTCAGCTCGGAATCACCATTACGTCGCTTGTTTTAGGTTTGTTGTCTGACCGTGTGGTCAGAGAAGAGTTGCTGGCCCCTGTCATTTCTCGAGTCGGCTTTTTACAAGGCGATGGCGCTTCTATCATTTTCTCGCTCGCTGTAGCAACAATCTTCCAGATGGTGTTAGGTGAGCTGATTCCCAAGAACCTAGCGATCGCTGGTCCGGAGAGAGTATCCAAGCTGCTAAGTCCAGTTGCTGCCGTGGTTAATGGTTCTCTTACCATAATCATCAAAATCTTTAACGGCGCAGCAAATGCAATTGTCAGAATGCTTGGCCTAGAGCCTAAAGAAGAGCTTTCCGAGGTTATGGATCTAAACGACATTTCATACCTAGCTCGTGCAGAGGGCGCCGAGCATAGTGGTTCGGAGTCAGAGGGTCTGAAGTCTGATACCAAGCTTCTTCTCGGTAGGACAGTGAAGTTTGGTGACAAGACTTGTGCCGATGCTCTAACACCTCGTCTGGATATTAAACATGTCAGTAAAGAGACAACGATTACAGATTTTCTAGTGCAAGCGAGAGAGCATGGCTTCTCCAGGTACCCAGTGACCGAAGACGATGTGGATAAGGTTGTAGGGCAGGTTAAAGTTGCCGACACTTTCAAGGTTCCTTTCCAGGAAAGGTCAACGACGATGCTGGCCGATGTTATGTCGCCGCCTCTCGTAGTCCCTGAGACCAAAGAACTTATTGAGCTGATTGTTGACTTCGACAACGCTGGTACAGAGTTGGCGATCGTTTTTGATGAGCACGGTGGGACAGAGGGAATACTTACCTTCGAAGATGTGCTCGAAGAGATTATCGGCGAGATCGATGACGAGCACGACGACCATGAACACTTAACCAGGGCGCTTGGAGAAGGCCGTTACAGCGTCGCCGGCTCCTTGCATCCGGACGAAGTTGAAGAATCGATTGGCTTTAAAATCCCAGAGGGCCCTTATGAAACTATTGCCGGCTTCTTCTTAGCTGAGTTCCAGAATATGGCAGAGGTCGGGTCAACCATAAGTCACGAAGGCTGGGAGCTAACTGTGACTGAGTTAGACGGCCGACGAATCTCAACCCTTGATGTGGCCACATTGGACGAGGGGAGCAGCTAATGGATTTTATTGCTTCGGGACCAATCAATTGGACTGTAGTTTCCATTGCGCTAATAGCTTCGGCGTTTCTAATTGTGCTCAATGGAATCTTTGTCGCCTACGAGTTCGCAATACTTGCCGCCAAGCGAAGTGATTTCGAAGCTGGCGCCGCCGAAGGAAAAAGAACTGACAAGATAAGCCTCGACGCTATGTCCGATCTTTCAATGCAACTGGCTGGCGCTCAACTTGGTATTACCATTGCGTCTCTGGCACTTGGTCGACTCGGCGAACCAGCATTCGAATCCATTATCGAGAGTCTCATTGGGACATCGGTGTCGGAAGAGACAGCCACCTTGATCGGTGTAACTGTGTCGCTTTCTGTCTTTACTTTTTTGCACCTCGTTCTTGGTGAGATGGTGCCCAAGAATATTGCGTTGGCTGCCCCAGCTCAAACGCTTCGTTGGCTAGCTATCCCTTACCGTCTGTACTTAATGATCTTCCGAATTTTCGCTCTGTTTCTAAATATGCTTGCGAACTTGGGTGTGAGAGC
>CALJAE010000141.1 GCA_938028175.1 uncultured Acidimicrobiales bacterium | reverse complement strand
GATGCCGTTTGTTTCTCGTAACGCAATGATCGGGCCGAGCTCGCTAGCCACTTCTTTTACTATTTCTGTTTTGCTTTCTGGCCGTGCTGATTCATAGTGAACGACTAACGACCATGGGCCCAGCAGATTAAGACCCTCGTTGGAGGTTTCGAGATGTTCTGGTGGAGTTGAAGTCAAGATTGTTTTACCAAACACAAGTGCTCCAGCGCTCTGCCCATAAACGATGTTGCCTTCTTCTAGATGTGTCATGAGAAACTTGTCAAACCCAGTTTCTTTAATGTGGGTTAGCAGCCTGCCTGAGTTGCCTCCACAGATATTGATCGATGTATAGTTATTGCTGTTTAAGTCTGATAAATCTGTCGAGATTTCGATATCTCCGAATAGGTGGCCGTATGCAGAAGTGAACCATTGTCCAGCTGCTTCATATTGGTCAGGGCGACGCCCCATTGGGACAAAGAGGCAGTTACGATCTTTGGGCTGTTTGACATTGTCTCTAAGCAGGATCTCGAAATGTTTGTCGATTGCGGCAGGGGCAGCTGTGTCTGCGCCACCACCAAGCAATAGCTTGCCCTTTAACGATCCGCCTCGATTTTCCGCCATTTATATAGTTTATCACGCAGAATGCCTTCAGAAAGGTGGCCCCAGTCTGCGTTCTATCTATGACTATTGAGCATCTTGGCGCAATAGCGCCGCAATTTCGGCTCTTAGTTCGACCATGCCTGTCCCTTTAGAAGAGCTAACCCATCGCACGTCAGAGTCTTCTACTCCCAGGGCTTCGTTAAGTTCTTTTCGGCGACCCGTGCTCTTCGATGGTTTGACTTTGTCTGCTTTGGTTGCCACAAGTTTGTAGTCAAGTCCAATTGACTCTAACCAGTCCACTGTTTGGAGGTCTAGCTTTGTTGGACCCACTAGGCCATCTACTAACAAGATTGCACTGTGCAATGTCTCTCGAGTTGTTAAATATTCTTCGATCATGTTTTGCCAACGCTTTTGTTCAGCAGCTGGCACATTGGCATAACCATAACCTGGCAGGTCGACTAGCCAGCGGCCTGACCCTTCGGGCTGAAGTTCAAATATATTGATAAGTCTTGTAGCCCCCGGGCTCTTTGAGGTGTTTGCTAACTTGTGGCGCCCTGCTATTGAGTTGACTAGCGAGCTCTTGCCCACGTTAGAGCGGCCTATAAGGGCGATTTCGAGTTTGCCTGTAGGCAGCTGTTCAGTCTTTGAAGCTGATTGCACGAACTCTAGATGAAGGGGTGATGACACCCCCTCAGGCTACAGCCTCACATCAAACTCAAGCAGCTCTAGCTAGTGGAACCCTTTACTGGTACGCTTGGTGGCCGATACTTGATAAACAAATCAATAATCATTAACACCTTTGGGGCTGACCGGCTTTGACGTTGAGAATGGTTGATTTTATTTGCGACTCGAGTTGCTCAGACTCGTTAAACGGGGCAAACATATGATTGACAACAAGTCAACAGTAACTCTTGCTGCCTAACCTAGTTAGATAGTAACGAGTTACATTGCGAGCCGTAAGGCCACGCGGGGCCTGACCACTACAGCCTGGCAACACAAGTAGTGGTAGACAGCAGGGAAAGTTACCGCTGACAGCAGGAAAATAGACCGCTGACACTCAGGAAAGACTGGGCGGAAGCTGACCCGGCAGCATGGTAGCCGCATAGCCAAATCTCGGGAATAGTCGTAGCGAGTAACATCTCCGCTTGACGGACGGGGGTTCGATTCCCCCCAGCTCCAAGAGCGCTCAAACCTATGAGTTGAGCGTTGTTGGAGCTGTATGGTCTACTCACTCATAACGAGCAATAATCTCGCGTAGCTACGTGCCTAGGTTATGGTCCCCAGACAGCTTGCTAAAACAGTACCTACAACTAAGCTCCTAGCTGAACTAGGGGTTACTTAGAATGAACCAATTAAGACAAGATATAGCGCATGCAGCATCACAGATGCCAAAGACATTTGGCATCTGTGATGCTGCAGGATTTGGTCAACCATTTACATAGCAACGAGGTAGTGCAACAGTTACTGGGAGCTAACCACAATGGTAAAGCTGGACTGCTTACCCTCACTAACCAAAGACTTCTGTTTACTTCTAAGGGGCTCGGTGGCACATCGGTAATTGACTACCCACTCCACCAGATCACCGGCATACAGTTCAAGTCTGGCATCACAGGCGGTTCACTCGATATCAACGCCTCTGGCATGCAAGCCAACTTTTCTGCCTTGCATCATGAGAAAGGCCCAGAGTTTCTAAACCACGCTAGACACCTTCAACAACAGCTAGTGCAGCAGCAACCTCCAGTTCATCAACAAGATCCAACTACGAACCAGGACTTCTTTGGAGCTCCTCCATCCACAAACCAGGCCTTCCAGCAACCGGTTCCCCAACAGAGCTACACAGCATCACACCAGCAGACTGCTCCGATAAACCAGAATCCGTATCCCCAACCTCAGATTCAACAGCCAGTAACACACACACCACAAACAGATGTGCGCCAGTGGTACCAGAAGAAGCGCTTTCTAATTCCAGCAGCGAGCCTTGGATTTATATTCCTGGCCGGCATCTTCGCTAGCCTCGCTGAGACCGACGACATCCCTTCGACAATTGCAGCAGTTGATACTGAACTTGAGAGTCCAGAATCGCAAACTCGCACAAGCGTCGGCGCTTCAGGAACGGAATACACCCAAGCAAACTTCAATACTGGAACATGGGAAGCAGAAGTAGCTGAGATAGCTACCTCAGGCGCATCACCTTCAGACAATTTCGATGCAGTGACCGAGCTAGCTAGAAATTACTTTATAGATGAGCCCACAAGCCTGGAACAAGCCAAGTTTCTTGCTGACGAGTATCAAAGCGACTACTACCTGGCCGATATCACAAACGACGAATACATGCTGAGAAACATCGTAACCCTAAGGC
>CALJAE010000140.1 GCA_938028175.1 uncultured Acidimicrobiales bacterium | reverse complement strand
ATCGTCAATCAGCGTTACTAGATCAGATGCCACTTTCTCACCGACTCTGTCGGCGTAAACGCTGGCTCCTTTATATACAAGGTCAGCTTCGAGCCCATGACCGCAAGCCTCATGAAATACCACTCCCCCAGATCCAGGCCCAATAACAACTGGCCAAGTACCGGAGGGCGCTGATTTCGCGTTGAGCTTTCGAGCCGCACGACTTGCAGCCTTTGCCGCTATTTCAGAAACATCGTAATTGTCGAAAAGCTCATAGCCCAATGCGTGACCGATCGCTTCAGATCCTCGTTGTAACTGACCGTCGCCGGCCGCAACCGTCGATACTACGAATAAGGTTTTTGATTGATCATCAGTTACGAATAGCCCATCTGAGTTTGCTACCAAGATTTGGCGACGGCTGTCACCAACACGGGCCGAAACCTGGGTAATCGCATCGCTAGCTGCCCGAGCTGCGGAATCAGCTTCATTCAGAAGAGCGATTTTTTCGTTGTTAGTTATCTCTGCAGCAGGACGCATTATATTTGGCGTCTGATGTGGTTGATAACTAAGATCTCCGACTTGTTTAGAAGAACTTGAAGATGAAACCTGAGCAGCTAACCTCGCTGCATCAAGAAGTCCTTCAAGGCTCAGATCTGACGTATGACTAAAGCCAGTCGTCTCGCCGTATATAACCCGTATGCCGGCCCCTCTGTCAGTTGAAGACGAGAGTGACTCAACCTTGTTATCATCAAGCGAAACAGCGCTGGACTTCTTGTCTTCAACAAAGACCTCAGCGAAGTCGGCGCCATCGGACATTGCTCTGCTTAAAACCTGCTGTAGGTGCTCTTGTGTAATGTAATCTCTTATTTCTGAACTCACCTCCTGTAATCTAGCCAAAGTCAGACATACACTTGATACATATGGCCAAAGAACCTCACAACTTGGGAATAAATTCTATTCTGGAAACAATCCAGTCTCCTGACGATATCCGTTCCCTATCTTCGGCAGAGCTCGATCAGCTTGCGGAAGAAATACGGCAGGCCATAATTGCGCAGGTTGAATCCGGGGGCGGGCACCTTGGTTCAAATCTCGGAATAACAGAGTTAACAATAGCGTTGCACTCAGCCTTGAATTCTCCGGTGGACGCAATCTTGTTCGATACCGGCCACCAAACTTACGTCCACAAACTTTTAACTGGACGTTACGACAACTTTGATACTTTAAGAACCGAAGGTGGCCTGTCTGGGTATCCATCTCAATCTGAGAGTGATCACGATTGGATAGAAAATAGTCACGCTTCAACTGTTCTGAGTTATGCACACGGTATGGCGTTAGCCCGTGAGCAGAAAAAGCAGCCTGGCAGAATTGTTGCAGTCATCGGTGATGGCTCGATGACTGGCGGAATGGCGTTTGAGGGGTTGAATAACCTTGGCCATTCTGGATCAGATGTAACAATAATTTTTAATGACAACGGACGTTCCTATGCCCCAACGGTCTCGCTACTGTCCCAGAGTCTTGCAGAAATTCGCTCAAACCCAACCTATGTTAAACGCCAACGAAGACTTGAACACTTCGTCCGAAAGATTCCGTTGGTGGGCAATTGGTGGTATAACTCGATCCGTTCTAGCAAGGCTGCGGTTCGCGAGTTCATAGAGCCTACCTCCTTTTTCGAGCCTCTCGGAGTGAGATACATAGGACCATTCGATGGCCATAACATTGAAAAGCTAACAGAAGTAATTTCTAAGTCAGCTGAGTTTGATGGGCCAACTGTCATCCACGTCCTGACTCAGAAGGGGCGTGGCTATCCACCCGCTGAGAACGACCCCATAAAGAACATGCATGACCTTGGCGCCGTAAAAGAAGGCAGTTATACAGAAGCCTTCAGCAACGCTATGGTTGATCTGGCAACTAAGCATCCCGAAGTTATTGCCATTACCGCTGCGATGCCTGATTCAACTGGACTGCTTCCATTTGCCGAGAAGTTTCCTGACCGCTTTCTAGATGTCGGTATTGCTGAACAGCATGCTGTGACATCGGCTGCCGGCATGGCCATGGGTGGACTCCGTCCAGTAGTCGCCCTCTACTCAACATTCTTAACCCGAGCCTTCGATCAGCTGAACCTAGACGTTGGACTGCACCGTCAACCAGTAATCTTCTGTCTCGATCGGGCAGGAGTAACAGGCGATGACGGTGCTTCACATCACGGAATCTTAGATATGGTCTTAGCTGCCAAGGTTCCCGGCATGACAATCTTCTGTCCTTCCTCATATGACGAACTCGGACAAATGATCCAAGATGCATACAAGATCACGGATGGCCCATCGTGCATACGTTGGCCAAAGACAAAAGCTTTAAAAGATCAACCAATTGGTGCAGGCCTCAAGGCTCGGAAAGTTCAAACCGGAACAAAGTGTTGCATTATCGGGGTTGGCAAGATGTTAGAAATGGCGATCGAGGCAGCTGATCTTCTTGAGGCAGACGGCGTTAGCACAACGGTTTGGGATCCTAGGGTTGTTCTCCCATTCGATCCCGAGATGGTCGCCGATGCGAACTCACATGACCTAGTTGTCACAATTGAGGATGGGCTTATTGATGGTGGCGTTGGTTCTCGCTTACGGAATGTGCTGAACTCAGAGACCCGTGTCGAAACGTTTGGTTTGCCAACAGAACATATCGAACACGCGAAACCTGACGCAATCTTTGCCCGCTATGAACTAACAGGCCCAGACATAGCAAAGAAATGCGCCAAGCTCATCAACGGCTAAAGACCATAGATCTAATTCATTGGACTAAGCTGGCGTCATGGACCCACGCCCCTACACAATGGCTGCTGTTTCCCTCGGCATACTAGCTGTCGCTATCTTGGGGCTCCATGTGATCTCGCCAGTCGTGGACCGACAGGGCCGCCTAGGGTTGCGTCGCTTTATTGACTCTGCCCAACTCGAGTATGTTACTGCAGTCGCAATTAGCGCAATGGTCGGCTCACTTATAATGTCAGAAATTGTCGGCTTCATTCCATGTCGACTCTGCTGGATTCAAAGAGGGTTTATGTATCCGGCTGCAGGTTTCTTACTGCTTGAGACTTTGTACGTAAACATCAGGAAGCGCCCCACCGGCGCCATTTTTGGAGACAAGTTTAGACGCATACCTATCGGCGCCGTAGCGGCTGTGGCCTTAGCAGTCCCCGGGCTTGGCTTTTCTATCTACCACCGGTACATCCAGAGTCAAGACGGACCAACTGGTTTTTGTGACGCAACAGCTCCTTGCACCACCAAATACTTCAATTACTTCGGCCTTGTTTCGATACCGGTACTAGCCGGCGTCGGCTTCGTATCGATAATATATTTCGGAACAAGGACAATTCGTGCTTTCAACGCAGCGAACCACTAGATTTAGTCTGTATTTAATGGCTGGAGGTCAGCGTGACTACAACACTCGATGAAAATAATGGATCAAGCAAACTATTCGCTCTAGCGATATTGGGGCTTATTGCTGGTGGACTTGTACTAGTCGTATTTGCTGCTCGCGGACGTGAAGGAGTCCCGCCACAGGTAGCGCTATCTGAGTTTGCTCCTGCTATCGAAGGAGTCGAAGAGTTCGCTACACCGGCCGGAGTACCGTTCGATCCAGAGTTTCCCGAGTTGGTCGTAGACGGCGATCCAATTCCTCCACTGGTTGACAGTGCCACCGACGAATTTATAGGACAACCTTTTCCAACAATCTCAAGCACTAACTTCGAGGGTGAAGAAGTAACCATTGAAGCCGATGGACGACCAAAGGTAATTTACTACCTAGCCCATGGTTGCCCTTTCTGTCAGGCAGAGGTTCCAGAAGTAATTGACATCATTGATGATGGCGGGCTGCCAGAAGGCCTCGATATCTATGGTGTTGTCACGTTAACTAACCCACAGCAAGGCGAGTACCCTCCTAGCCAATGGCTTGAAGCTGAGAACTGGGACTTTCCCGTTCTACTCGATGATGACGTAGCAACCGCTTTTAACGCTGCGGGTTCTACTGGTACACCATTTATCGTTGCTCTTGACGGCAACAATAACATTGTTCGCCGAGTAGCTGGACGAATCGAAGGTGCTGAGAATGTTATTAGCTTCTGGGAGGAAGCTGCAGCCGCCGGCTAATCCCCTACACTAGAACCAGCTATGGCTGATAATCCAACACCTCTGACTATTTCTGATGCTGCGCTTGATGTAGTGCTTGAAACTCGTTCACTAGAAGATGACCCAGAGAAAGCCGCCCTGCAGGTATCGGTTTCTGGGGCGACAATGACAGAGTTTATCTACGAGCTTGAGATCATTCAGTTGGATGCAGTTGCATCTGACAGTGCTGTATACAAGCAAGGTGAGCACGGCGAGCTAAGTGTTGTGGTCCCATCAGACTCAACAGAAGTTCTGAGCGGCGCCGAACTAGATGTTGCACAGGGAACAACGAATGGTCTGGTGATAAGAAATCCCAATAAGCCCGATCCCCTGTTTGGTAAAGAACTTAACCTTGAAGGCTCGCTAGCCGAGCAGGCCACCCAGGTTCTTAACGAAGCTATTAACCCAGCTTTGGCTTCTCATGGGGGGTTCGCCGAACTAGTTGGCGTCTCGGACGAAAACGTAGCCTATGTAACAATGGGTGGCGGCTGTCAAGGCTGCGCTGCGAGTGCTATGACCCTTCAGGATGGCATAAAAACTATGCTCTTGGACGCTCTACCCGATTTAACAGACGTTATCGACTCGACCGATCATTCGGCCGGCGAGAACCCCTTTTATACATAGCCAAGAAGTCGGTCTACTTATTCGTCTTTGCTTCGTCGAGTTCGAACCAGCGTTCTGGGTCCATTTCGTTTGCCGGAGTTGGCACTGCGAAGAAGTAGCCCTGAAGATTATGGACACCTAGCTGCAATAGCGCTCTTACCTGCTCTTCGGTCTCAACACCCTCGGCAACGATATTCAAATCTAGTGCCTTAGCCATGGTAACGATCGCCTCAATAATGGCTCTGTCAGCGTCACTAGAATTAATATCAGTTATAAACTTCTCGGCAATCTTTAGAGTCGAAACCATGTCGAGCTCTTTGATCGAATTGAGTGATGAGTGCCCAGTACCAAAGTAATCGATAGCAAGGTTGATACCAAGCTCGCTCAACGATCTTAATTTGTCTAGGTGGTCACCTTGTCCAATAATAATATCTTCAGTAATTTCCAAGATCAGCTGAGAAGGCTCCAAACGTGCCCAACTGAGTATTTCCATGACTTGGTACTGAAGGTTAGGGTCAACTAGCTGTGGTTCTGAAAGATTAATGCTCATCTTTACATCTTGTGCCGCTCCACCTGCTAGATGGTTCCAGAGCGCCGCTTGGGTACAAGCTTCACGCATCACGATGTCTGAGATCTTGCCCAACATTCCGGCCTCGTTGGCAACATCAAGGAAGCTTCCCGGTGAAACAATTCCTGTTTCTGGGTGCCTCCAGCGAACTAAGGCCTCAAAGGCGTAAAGGTTCTCATCAGCTATATTTACAATCGGCTGATAGTAGACCACAAACTGGTTTTCTTCGAGAGCGGTAGTTAAATCACGCTCGACTTCAAGTCTCTGGACACTTAGCTGATGCTGCTTCTCATCGAATACTGCGTAGCCAGATCTCTCTCGCTTAGCTTTAAACATAGCAGAGTCAGCGTCTCTAACTAAGTCTGCAGAACTGATATGTTCTTGCCCTTGATAGATGGCTATACCAATACTTGTGGAAGCCAAGTGGGTTCGACCACCGAGAATCACAGGCTCTGCGAATGACTTCAATATTGAGTTGGCAACAGAGATTACAGAATCACCTGATAGCAGACCTCTTGATAGAACGACGAATTCGTCACCACCAAAGCGTGCGACTACGTCTGTTGAACGAATCGATGACTTAAGTTTTTCTGCAATTATCTTTAGCAGTTGATCGCCGACATCGTGACCCATCGTATCGTTGATGACTTTGAACCGATCCAAGTCCAAGAAGAGTACTCCAAGCACAAGATCATTTCGCTGGGCGTCTGCCATTGAGAATTCCAGTTCATCCATCAAGCCTGATCGGTTGAGCAGCTGAGTGAGAGGGTCATGAATAGCTTCGTGCTTTGCTTCCGTTGCCTCTAAGTCAACTTTTTCGTACTTCGACAAGACTCCCATCGAGCCAATTCCGAAACCGATCAAAGTAGCAAAGACAGCGATAATTGCAGGCCATGGCGCCCCCAGAAACTCATCAACAAATATCTGCCCAGCGGACACACCCACAATGCCAAAACCAAGGCCCCAGAAAAGCATCTGAACAATAGGTTTTTTGGTCGGGGCCTGCCGCATCATCTCCTAACGGCCGTTTCGGGCACATTCTTAGCTAAAGGAGTCAAATAAACCACTCTCAAACACGAAATATTGGCCGATAAAGCTATTAGGAAGATGTTTTATGGGCAACCAGACTAAAAACCTAGAAAATACTAAGTATTCACGTCACGCAGACTTGGCCCTAGCTTTTACGATTTTCGGCGAAGGTATGCGCCAATTCATCAGTGAACAAATGTCCGACTATCTAGCTAGTGAAGAATGGTTTGGCGCCGCTTCGGAGAAATTAGGTCGAGCTCCAGAACACGATGCTTCGGACCCCTACTTTCAACTACTTCTAATCAAGCGCTTTTGGGGTCCCGTATTCTCAGCGAGCTACACCGAGGACTTAAGGCCGCTAGTCGATGAACTAGTGGAGATTCGTAATCTATGGGCTCACTTTTCAATACCAGATGATGTCAATAAGCTCGACAGAGCTGTAATCATCATGGAGCGCATACTCGCCCCTATCAACGCTGACGAAGCTGTAAATGTCAGGTCGATTAGATATCGCCTAAAGCACCCTCGAGCAGATAAATCTCTAGAACCAACTAAAGAAGAAAAGCTAGCTCTACAAACCAAGCTACAAAAAGCGAAAGACAAAGTTGAGAGCATTAGAGAACATAACTCTCAACTTTCTGATGAACTTGCCCAGACAAAAAGAATCTCTGCTAATAAGCAACTCAAACTAAGCGGCCTAGAGAATCAACTCGCTGAAATTCAATCAAAGGCTAGCGCCCTTGAAATTCTGATTGGCGAGCAGCGCAAACGTCACGACAGAATTGAGTGGCTCTTTGCCTGCTTCCTGCTTGCATCTCTACTGGCAATACTTATTACCACTGGCGTCCGCTAGTACTAACATTAAGCAAAGCTGCGGGCTGTGCAAATTTGGATCTACAAAGTGCTGCCACCTCATCTAACTGGAATACTAGTGAACTAGCCAACGCTGCCAGCGGCAAAAGACCAGCCAAGAGATCAAATGGCTTCCGTTTGCTGAGCTAAGATCTGGCACATGACTACTGCTATCACCTCAGCCAACAAGGCTCCGAAATGGATCAAATCAGCGATCAACTATTGGTGGCTCGTCGGCGTAGGGATTGTAGTTACCTACTGGGTAGCTAGTACGCTACGCAGTCTTCTAATTCAGATAATTATTGCCCTCTTTTTAGCGCTTGCAATGCACCCACTCGTAGAGAGGCTTTGTAAGCAAGGTATGAAGCGGGGAATCGCTACCGGCATATCAATGGTTATAGTTTTTACCTTCTTTGGCATTTTTTCAGGCGTAATGGGCGCTCTTGTAGTCAACCAAATTCAAGACTTGAGTGATGAACTTCCGGGTTACGCCACATCGATCTCAGAATGGGCAGAGTCAACTTTTGACTTTGAAATTGACGCTGACCAAGTAAACAATGAAATTACAGACAGAGTTGGTGGATCGATAAACACAATTGCTAGTTCAGCATTAAACGTCTCAGGAACCGTGGTTGGTCTTTTGTTTCAGATCCTGACTGTGTCTCTCTTCGCATTCTATTTCTCGGCTGATGGGCCAAAGCTCCGAAGAACCATGTGTTCGATGTTCCCAGAGGAAAAACAGGTCGAAGTGATCCGAATCTGGGAGCTAGCTATTGACAAGACTGGAGCATTCATTTCTTCCCGTGTGATTTTGGCAATAGCTTCTGCCATCTTTCATAGTCTGGTGTTTTGGATTATTGGGGTTCCTTCTCCAATTGCTTTGGGCATTTGGGTCGGTATCGTTTCTCAGTTTGTCCCCGTTATCGGTACATATATTTCTGGTATCTTGCCTGCTCTCATAGCCTTGGCTAATGAACCGATAAGTGCTCTTTGGGTAATAGCTGTCATCTTGGGCTATCAGCAGATCGAGAACTACGTACTTCAGCCACGAATTACAGCCCAGACTCTAAATATGCATCCTGCAATTGCTTTTGGTGGTGTACTTGCCGGCTCCAGCCTTTTGGGCGCCACAGGTGCGGTGCTCGCTCTCCCCTTCATCGCAACCGCACAAGCCGTACTAGATACATATGTTGATCGACACAATGTCATCGACTCTGACCTTGTGGATAGGCGAAACTCTGAGCGTCAGGAGCCCGAAGATCCCACTGCAGTTGAGAAAGAGGCTGAAACCGAATAGGTTGCCAACGCACCCGGAAAGCTCTTAGGATTGCCTGCGTGACAGCAATAACGCCAAGACCTAAAACAGTTTTAGTAGACCAACTAGCCTCCCAGAACATCCTCGGTGTTAATCTCCGAAGTCTTTTGGGGGTGACGTTCTTTACGATGCTTACCGCAGTTCTAGCTCAGGTCTCAATCCCTCTCTCGTTCACGCCGGTGCCTATAACTGGACAAACATTAGCCGTCCTACTCTCGGGTGCCGTTATGGGCCCACGTCTCGGCTCAGCATCACAAGCCCTCTACATAGCGCTTGGAGCTGTAGGCTTTCGAGTCTTCGCTGAGCGAGGCAGCGGAATTACCATTGATGGAGCAAATGGCACCGAGCTAATTCCAACCTTTGGCTATCTTGTCGGGTTCGTTGTTGCCTCATACTTGGTAGGTGTCATGGCTAAGCGAGGACAAGATCGAAACATACTCTCTGCTATCCCTGCCTTCCTTGCTGGCAGTGCAGTCATTTATGTATTCGGCGCAACCTTTCTTAGCTACTCACTAGGGGTTCCTTTTGCAGCTCCCCTAGATCAACCAAGTGCCCTAGCTTTTGGGATCGCACCGTTTGTAATTGGCGATGTTCTAAAGGCAGGCGTTGCTGGGCTTCTTCTACCAACGGCTTGGCGGCTGTTAGGGTCTAACTCAAAGTAAAACCCCGTTCAGCTCACTCACTGCATCATTCCGAAGCAGATTACCTGGGGAATATCGAACCTTGGACTAGGGTTAACAACGTTATGTCTAATACCGTTGAATTCTACTGGCGCCCGGGTTGTCCTTTCTGCATGATGTTAGAAAAGGGTCTCACCAAACGTGGCATCGAAATGGTCAAACACAATATCTGGGAAGACAAGGATGCCGCTGCCTTCGTCCGAAGCGTTGCAGACGGTAACGAAACTGTTCCAACGGTCAAAATTGGGGACCTAGCTCGGGTAAACCCAAGCCCACGTGAAGTTGAGAAGCTTTTAAAAAAGAACGGCTAGCAGAAGCTTCTACAAGCGAAGAGCACTGTCGACAAGAATCTGGCTGTTCGGTTTGAACTGTTTGTAATGGCGCGCTATTGTGCTTATGGCCTCAGTGTCGAGGGCGTCAAGCACACCATCTAGTAAGGAACTCCTAGTGTCCCAAGCAAATGATCGCAAAGCCCTTCACGCCTACTTAAGCGACGAGGCTCATGATAAATGGCATGGTTTTGCCGCAGAACAAGGTGTCAGTGTTTCAGCTATGCTCGAAGCGCTAGCGCCAGAACTTAACTTAGAAGGAAAGCTAACCCAGCAAGAACTTGGTGAGCGCCTAAATATTGTCGTTAAGTCGGCACGCAAGATAGACGCCGATCGACGTCGCCGCAAAAAAGCTTAAACCTTACTCACTAGCTATGAGAATGCCTGCCACCATCCGGCAGCTCCAACCAACCCAACAGAATCACCTAGCTTGGCACTAACGACCTTCGCCGGCTCCACGCCCGTCGGACCATATTTATTAAGCAGCTCTTCAACACGAGGCAGCACGAGATCAGAGTTAAGCCCGACCCCACCGCCAATAACAACTATCTGAGGGGCATAGAGCCAAGCCAGGTTAACGATTCCGGCAGCGGCACCGGCAATCCCTCGATCAAACACTTCAGTTGCTAGTGGGTCTCCACTGCGAACGAGTTCAACTAGTTCTTCGGTACTTACGCTTAGACCAGCTTCGCTTGCCTGCTCGTCTAGGTTAGGTCCGGATCCATACATCTCTGGGGTGTAACGTCCGCCTTCGGTCGCTGCACTCAGATCTACCATGACATGGCCAATGTCGTTTGCTGCGTATTTTCCATGGACAAGCTTTCCACCTAGGATCGCTCCACCACCGATACCGGTCGAAATTGTTACATAAACCATATCTCTTGCCGATTTGGCTGCGCCGAAGCTAGATTCTCCAACAGCTGCAAGGTCGGCATCATTGGCTAGGCTGACTTCTAGACCAGTGCGGGACGATATCCATTGCGCTGTCAGGGATTCAATCCAACTTTGTGGCAGGTTGGGAACGTATACAGCCTTCTGTAATTCATAGTCAATAATCCCCGGGATTCCTACGACTACCTTGGTTACGTTATAACTATCAGAGACTTGTTTAATTGATGAAATAACAACCTCTGGGTCGACCTCAGCGTGATCTACTGAGTGTTTAATCTGGTGGAGTATTTCACCGTTAAAGCCAACCACCGCCGCCCTACAATTTGTACCGCCAAGATCTACTGCTACTGTATTTGCTTCTGACACAGTCTAGATACTAGACCTAAGTTGGAGTTGGGTCACTATTTTTGCTTGATCTGCGCCTCAAAATCAACACATAAAACAATGGTGTTAGCGCAGAAAACACTAGCCATTGAATGGCGTAGGAGAAATGGCTCCCCTCGGAAATCTCAGGTAGCCCAAGAGGAGTCGGAAGCCCTGGGGTAGAGTTTTCGATAGTGGCAAGTTGGATCCAGACAGGCGCAATTTGCGACGATTCAATACCCAAACTGGCCGCCAGCTCAGCCGGAATTTGGTCACTGTCCTCACCTTCTACTCTTGTTGACAAGGCCGAAACGTTTAGTCTTGGAGCAATATCTGGGTCTCCTGCATCTGCCACATCAAAGAATCCTTTATCGACTGAGCGTCGAACTCTGCCGACAGCAAAGAACTCGTCTGGCAAGCCACCAATTTGGGCCTGGCGTGGGACAAAGCCTCGATTGAGGAACACTCTGGTCTGGTCCACCTCAACAAGTGCGACAACGTGTTCCCCTACTACCCCATTGCGAGTTCGATTAACGACTCGAATGAAATCTGACTCGATTGTCTTGGCTGCTATCTCAACTGAGGCCCACTCTGGGAGTTGCTCATTCAGATCACTGCCAGAGATTTGGATTGTCTCCTCATTCTGAGCACTAAGAACTCCTAGGTTGAATTCTTTTCTTTCTTCGAGTCGATCGAACTGCCACAGACCGAGAACGACGAAGAGAACAGCACTCGACAGCACAAATACGTGGCTAAAAATCCAGAACGGCTTCTTGGTAAACGCCCAGTTCGAGCTCATGGCCCCAAACTATCGCCAAGCCGCTATCTGCCAACTTAGGAATTAGACTTAATCTCAATGTCAGCTGACAAATTGACTGTCCTTGGGACAGCCTCACACCTACCTACGACCAAACGCGCTCACAACGGCTATGTAGTCGACCTGGCTGGCTATCGCTTTCTGTTTGATCCTGGTGAAGGCACACAAAGACAGCTAACCAAGGCAGGTACGTCGGTAGCGAGCCTAAATGGCCTGCTTATTAGTCACTTCCACGGCGATCACTGCCTCGGTTTACCTGGCGTGATTCAGAGGCGTTCTGTTGATAATCAGCAAAACGGCGTCAATGTTCAACTTCCAATCGTTTTCCCCGCCGAAGGAACCGAATTCTTTGAGAAGCTGCGCTTCGCCACCATCTACAAAGATGCTGCCAACCTAGAACCTAAGCCGACTAACGATGGAGATTCGCTCAACATCAGCGAGATCAAAGTTGAAGCGCTGCGACTCAACCACCGCTGCCCCACTTTGGGTTATCGACTTACAGCCCCTGATACTTTCAATTTCGATGTAAACAAACTCGATGCAGCCGGCATAACCGGTCAGGATCGTGGCCGTCTCAAAGCTGATGGAAAGCTAGTTACCGAAACTGCAGAATTTGATCTACAAGACTTTGGCAGTGTAAGATCAGGTAAAGTCGTTGCATTCATTATGGATACTGCTCCTTGTGACAACGCAATCAAGCTCGCTGAGCGAGCTGACTTGGTAATCTGTGAATCAACTTACGCTGAGTCAGAGATTGCTTTGGCAGAGCAGTACTTGCATCTTACGGCCAAGCAGGCTGCATCTATTGCTAAACAGGCTAAAGCTGGCAAGCTTGTGCTATCTCATTACTCTGCCAGGTACGAAGACGAGCAACTTTTAGCCGAGGAAGCAAAAGAGGTCTTTGACAACACTTCTGCTGCCAAAGACCTCGATACTTTTGAGTATTAAATTGTTGAGCTACTAGCCCTCAACTGGAGCTTCTATCTCCGCCTCTTCTTGAGCCGAATCGGTCAAGTCGATCTCTGCATTCGGATCGTCTATCAGGCCAACTTCTTTCAAGACTTTGTCCTGGATTTCCATAGACAGGTCAGGGTTCTCGATTAAGAACTCTTTCGCTTTCTCACGACCCTGCCCTAGCTGATCACCCTCGTAGGTGTACCAAGCACCAGACTTCTTAACAATGTCGTGCTCTGCAGCGATATCTAGTAGTGAACCTTCCCGACTGATTCCTTTACCGTACATAATGTCAAACTCTGCCTGACGGAACGGTGGTGCAATCTTGTTCTTAACCACTTTTACACGAGTTCGGTTACCGACAACTTCTGTTCCGTTCTTGATTGCCTCAATTCGGCGAATATCTAAACGTACAGAGCTGTAGAACTTTAGTGCTCTACCACCTGGTGTAGTTTCAGGTGAACCGAACATAACACCGATCTTTTCACGAAGCTGGTTGATGAAGATACAGATCGTGTCAGTCTTGTTCAAGCTACCTGTGATTTTACGTAGCGCTTGAGACATCAAACGAGCCTGTAGCCCCATGTGGCTATCACCCATGTCGCCTTCAATCTCAGCGCGAGGTGTCAATGCAGCAACCGAGTCAATAACTAATACATCAATAGATCCACTTCGGACCAAGATCTCTGCAATCTCTAATGCTTGCTCACCAGTGTCTGGCTGCGAAATAAGTAGCTCGTCAACGTCAACACCAATGTTGCCGGCATAAACCGGATCCATGGCGTGCTCGGCATCGATATAAGCACATGTTCCACCGTTACGCTGCGCCTCTGCAACAACGTGCATAGCTAGTGTTGACTTACCAGAAGACTCTGGACCGTATACTTCTACGACACGTCCTCGTGGAAGCCCGCCTGCACCCAGAGCAATGTCTAATGCAAGAGCTCCAGTAGGAATAGTCTCTACACCCATTGCTGTGTTCTCGCCCATTTTCATGACTGAACCAGTACCGAATTGCTTATCAATGTTCTCTAAGGCTGTCTGTAGCGCCGCTGTCTTTGGGTCTTTAGCCTGTGATTTCTTACTCACCTAATATTCTCCTAATAGTGATTACTGACGCCGCTAAGCGCTATGTAGTCAAACCTAGTCGAAGGCTATGACAAATGCTGGGTAAGGCTTCAGGCTTGGCGACCTGAGTCTTGCTATTGTGGGGTTAGTGAAGTTTCTAGTACCAGCATTAGCCTTGATCATAGGGTTTTCAGGCTGCTCAGGCGGTGACAGAGACCCGCTTACAGTCACCGAAGCCCTTGAAGCTGCCACAGGCGATGATCTGAATGCTACTGAGGTAAATGCTCTCCTAGAGTCAGCAGAAGTCCTGTGTGGGTTGTCTGACTCCGTATTAGAAGATGTCTGGGCTGGTTTGGATGATGATCAGCTAGGTTTCCAAGACTTTGTTTTCTCAAATCAGTGCCCTGAACGGCTCGACTCATATCGTGCTGCGACCGGTCGCTTAGTGGAAGAAGGTAATTAGTTAGCTATGGCAAACTCTAAAACATCGCAGCCCTTCGGTTCTGTGTTTTCTGAATCAATGGGGGTTGTTGAATACTCTGACAACTCATACGGTGAGGCCTCAATAGGACCTCTAAAGAACTTTCAGATGCACCCAAGCAGCCACGCTCTTCACTACGGCTCCACTTGCTTCGAAGGCTTGAAGGCACACCGGTTAAGCAAAGGTGATGTTGCGATCTTTAGACTCGCAGATCACGCTAGGCGCTTCGTTCATAGCATCAGCAATCTACAAGTCACCCCACCGTCGGAGGCTCAGATTATCGAGCTGATTACTGAAACAGTTAGAGCTAACTTAGATGATGTCCCAAGCCCTCCTGGCTCTCTCTATATAAGGCCTTTCTATATTGGAACTACCGAGAACATTGGTTCTGCGGCTGCTCCGCCAACAGAAGCCAAACTAAGTGTGATCTGCTCCCCTGTCGGCGACTATTTTGAAGGTGGTGTTCGACCTCTGACTCTATTGGTCGAGCAGCAGTTGGCTCGAACCACCTCGCAGTTCGGTCGAATTAAGTCTGGGGCAAACTACGTTATGGCGCTGGGCCCAACGCTCAAAGCAAAAGCGGAGCATGGAGCAGACCAGGTACTTTTCGCTACTGGCGACCAAGTTACAGAAACCGGTGCAGCCAACTTCTTTCTAGCATCTGACCATGAACTAATCACCAAGGATCTCGATGACTCTTTCCTACATGGAGTTACTAGAGATTCGATCATTCAGCTCGGCAAAGACCTTGGCTATGCAGTAAGTGAACGCTCAATCAGTGTTGACGATCTGTCAGCTTGGAATAGCGAAGCGTTTCTAACTGGAACCGCTGCGGTAGTAGCTCCTGTTGGTTCGCTGATTATTAGCGAGGCAAAACAAGACCTTGGCGATGGGCAGCCTGGATCCAATACTCTAAAGCTACGCAAAGCACTGACAGACATACATGCAGGACTAGCTGAAGATACCCACAATTGGTTAACGGTAGTCTCCGCTTAACAACCACTTTCGAAGATCATTCAATGCGCCAATAGTGCTGAGTTGTTGTGTTTGTTCTCGATTATTGCCGAATATTACTTTTATTGAGGTCGCTTTGGTTTCGCTTGCCATGCCAAAGAACACAGTCCCCACTTCTACCCCATCTTGCTTTGCTGGGCCTGCCACCCCCGTAACTGAAAGCCCAATATCTGCACCCAACACCGCTCTGGCGGATTTAGCCATCTGTTCCGCTGCTTCTGTGGACACAACAGTCTCAGCGGTAACCGAAAGCAGGTCAGCCTTAACCTCAGTTGCATAACTGACGATAGAACCTCGAAACGATTTACTTGCTCCTGGCATATTAGTGAGCTGAGCTCCAATTCGCCCACCGGTCATAGACTCTGCAACACCTAAGCTAAGACCAAGCTCCTCCAACAAGTTGAGCACCACTGATTCAATCGTGTCTTCATCAAAACCGAATACAAGATTGCTGCCGAGGATTTCGAGGAGACTTTCTTGTTCTCGTTGTATTCTTGCGTCAGCGAGTTCTTCCGATGGCGCCTTAACGGTAATTCTTAGCTTGATGCCTTTGGTTCCTCCAGCTAAGTAAGCGAGGGTGGCAACCGTGTCGGCTTCGAAGTCTGTGTCCAACCGCTCTATTGTTGAGGCCAGCAACTCTGCCAACGCAGACTCGCTCATCCCCCAGGTCTTGACAGAACGAGTTTTCAGAACTGAGGGTCTATCGATCATACCCACTAGACGAGGGGCTATATCGGTGTCGAAAATCTCTTTGAGCTCATAAGGCACTCCGGGTAGCGCTACTAGCACTCCGCCATCGTACGGACACCAGAGGCCAGGGGCTGTTCCAGGCATTGGAAGCAGCGCTTCTCCTCCAGACGGAACTAGAGCTTGACTCAAATTACTATCAGACATTGGCCTGTTCCGTTGCGAGAACTTAGCAGTAATTGCTTCTACAACATGGTCGTGTTTCTCAAGCTCAACACCTAACGCTGTTGCAATCGCTTGGCGAGTTAGATCATCTTGAGTGGGCCCAAGGCCACCTCCAACGATCACCAAATCACTCCGCTTCATTGAGCGAGTAATTTGTTCGGTCAAACGATCAGCATTGTCACCAACAGTGCAGTGAAAGTAACAGTCAATTCCAAGCTCGGCTAGCCGCTCAGAGAGCCATACTGAATTGGTGTCTGTGGCTTGACCAAGTAGAAGCTCTGATCCAACTGCAATTAGTTCGGCTTTCACAGTTTGTCTTTCAACGCTTTCTGGCCATCAACAATATATTGCAACGCACTCACGACAGTAAATGCGACTGCAATCCAGAGCATTATGTCTATAGCGATGTGGTCGCCTCCAAAGGGAGGGAACATGGCAGCGACTATTGCCAAACCTTGAACCACGGCCTTGTATTTACCAGACGGGCGTGCAGGCAGGCTTAGGCCATACCGCTGCCAGTAAGAGCGATAGACCATCATCCCAACTTCTCTAATTGCGATGATTGTCATTGGAAGCCAGAAGAATGCACCTTGAGAAACGAGGGCATACCCAAGGAACAACAACAGTATCTTGTCGGCCAGTGTGTCTAAGAAAGCACCGGCTTTGGTTGGGCCACTCTTGCGGGCAAGGTCACCGTCGATGCGATCCGTTATACCTAGGATCCAAGTCAAAGCGAAAGTCAGCCAACTAGGGTTTTCTTGGAGAACCAGAAATGCCACTACAGGTGCAAACACAATGCGAGATAACGTCAACAGGTTTGCTGTAACTGTAAACTTAGACATCGCTGGCGCACTTTGCATCTCTACGAATCTACCCGAACGAACTCAGCTGCAACCTATCTCCGACCTATTACAAGGACATAGTCCACTCCGCCTTTCCAACGATGGGGCCATATCGGACTATGCAACAAATCAAAACACCCAAATAGCGTCTAATTCCCCTGACTTGGTCTGTCTAGGTAATTCTGCTATCCTCTATTGAAGAGCGGGCAAAAGGTTGGTGGCTTAAGTGAATTTACTAGATAGAAGAACAGCGCTTATTATTGTTGGGGTTTTTGCCTCATTTGCGATACTAACAGCGGTTGGAGCCTCGGTTATTAGCCGAGACGGTGACCCAGTTAGCTTAAATGAGACTCCCCCTGCAGACATAGAAGATGCAACTGGAGGTACGCCTCAAACGGCTAGTCCGGCGCCTGGTGGACCGACAACACTGTCTGAACCAGAAACTCTCCCTGAGTCTGCTGTTACTAACTCCGAAACGACTGGTCTTAGCGCCGAGAGCAACACTGGGGCTATCCCGATTCCGCTAGCAACTCCTGACATTGCACGAAATACCAATGTTGATATTCGCTCCAATGTATTCAATACCCCTTCTGCGGAGCTCCCAATAGCAGAATTAACAGAGCCTCATGGAAACGGCGGGTCCGCTAACATCAATCCGAACTGTACTGGCCCGAACAAATGCCTCGGCCAGTTTAGAACTCAATGTACGTTCTCCCACTTCGGATACAACGACCCAATCGCTCTCCCAGGCCAAACCAATGGCGCACACCTTCACATGTTCTTCGGCAACACAGG
>CALJAE010000139.1 GCA_938028175.1 uncultured Acidimicrobiales bacterium | reverse complement strand
TATGTGTTTTCGAAGTGTTCCCAGATCTGGTTACCGGAGATCTCTTCACCTGTAGTTTCGGTAATTGTCTGAATCCGGCGAGTGAATTCGATCTGTAGGCGTCGTGGTAGATCGAGACCTTGTTCAGATTTCAGTAAAAAGGCTACGCCGCCTTTGCCGGACTGCGAGTTGACGCGGATGATGTCTTCGTAGGTTCTTCCCACATCGGCTGGGTCTATCGGAAGGTATGGAACGCCCCATTTGACAGATTCTTCGCCCTCTTTTTCTATGTCTCGGCTACGAGCTTCAAGGCCTTTCTTGATGGCATCTTGATGGGAGCCACTAAAGGCTGTATAAACCAAATCACCAACATATGGGTGACGAGGGTGTACTGGAAGTTGATTGCAGTACTCGGCAACTCGGCGAATCTGATTGATGTCAGAAATCTCAAGTTCTGGGTCAACGCCTTGAGAAAACAGATTAAGGGCCAGGGTAACAATGTCTACATTGCCTGTGCGCTCACCATTTCCGAACAGTGTTCCTTCCACGCGGTCAGCGCCAGCCATTACGCCGAATTCGGCCGCTGCGACTCCAGTGCCACGATCATTGTGTGGGTGTAACGACAACACAATTGAATCTCGATCGCGAATATTTCTATGAAACCATTCGATTTGGTCGCCGTAGGTATTCGCTGTCGCCATTTCTACGGTCGCAGGGAGATTCAATATCAGCGGATCATCAACGGTGGGAGAGAAGACGTCCATTACTGCTTCACAAATTTGTTTGGCAAACCCGAGCTCTGTTCCAGTAAAGCTTTCAGGAGAGTACTCATATCGTACAGACGTATCTTTAAGCTGTGCTTCTGCATGCTTACAAGCTTCGGCGCCCTTTACCGCTATCTCGGTAATCCCAGCCTCGTCTAGGTTAAATACAACCTTGCGTTGCAGGGTAGAGGTTGAATTGTAGAGATGAACTATTGCTTTGTCGGCACCTTCGATTGCTTCATAAGTACGTTCTATTAGATGATCTCGTGCTTGGGTAAGCACTTGAATTGTTACATTCGCAGGGATCAAATCGTCTTCGATAAGCTTTCGTACAAATGAGAAGTCGGGCTCGGAAGCAGACGGGAATCCGACCTCGATCTCGGTGAAGCCCATTTCACACAAAGCCGTGAACATTCTGAGTTTGCGTTCCGGGTCCATTGGCTCAATCAGTGCTTGATTGCCATCTCTGAGGTCGACGCTACACCAGAGTGGCGCCTTCTCGATGACCTTGGATGGCCAAGTTCTCTCAGGGAGATCTATCGAGCCAAATGACTGGTACTTTGCGTACGGCATAGCGCTTGAGGTTTGAGGCATCCGAATAGCCTATATCCAAAACAGCAAGAGCCGGGAAACCCTTAGAGAGTTCCCGGCTCTTGTCAAGCGTAATTTAGGGGTAGTTAGCTTGCGGCTTCAGACCCTTCTGTCAAACTGCTAGCAAAGTTGTGTAGACGATCTAGCGTGTCGGGGGCGACAGCGCCGCCAGACGTTTGCAATGAGTATTTGATCTTGGCGAAGAAGTCCGCCTCGAACTTGCAGTCCTGACACATCTCTAGATGATCTGCAATCTTTGCGGCTGTTGGCTCGTCGAGTTCTCGGTCAAGATACATCTGGATCTTGTTCATGACCTCTGTGCACTTGCGCTTCATGAAAAGTTTCTTCAGCATTACTCGTCTCCCGATGTGGTCGCTTCAAGATCTTGAAGCGATTTCTTAATTTGATTTCTTGCTCTGTGTAGTCGGCTCATGACTGTTCCGAGTGGAATGTCAAGTTTTTCGGCTGTCTCAGCGTAAGAAAGACCTCTTAAATCAACTGCATCTATAACTTGCTTGAACTGGTCGCTCAGCTTGTTAAATGCCATTTCGAGCTCAGCGTCGAATAGTGGGTCAACAACGATTGACTCTGGGTTCTCAGGATCAGCGTGTTCTGCTGTTTCGAACGTATAGTCCGGGTCTTTCAGAAGCTCTGGCTTCTTCTTGCGCCCCTTATTGATATTGGTGTTACGCATAATCGTAAGCAGCCAAGCTCTTGGGTACTTGCCATCGAAGCGGTCGAGCGCCTTATAAGCTTTGAGTAGTGTTTCCTGCACGAGGTCTTCAGCATCAACGGAGGATCTAGTGAGGTTCCATGCAATTCTGTAGAGCAGCTCGATCTCTGGAACTATTTGTTCTTGGAACCTTTGATCTTTGTTCAGTTTAGGTTTCACTAATGTATCCACGCTTTCTAGAACTATCAGCGTACTAATTATATTTCGTCTAAGTAAAACTAATCCGAAAAACGAGGCTTAAATCCACTATTTATGCGGAAATGTGCTACTGTGTCGCTTATCAAACGTCGGGCAAATGCTTGACTTTGGGCCGATTTGCGAGTGCACTAGGTGCTTGTTAGGTCCAAATAGTGTCAAAGTAGAAGGAGACACAAATAATGAACAAGTCAGAGCTTATAGATCGAGTAGCAGATCAGACAGGTGAGACCAAGAAGAGTGTTGGTGACGTAATCGATTCAATGTTCGACGTCATCTGCGACACTGTTGAGAAGGGTGGAGAGAAAATCACCATCCAAGGTCAGCTTTCTTTCGAGCGAGTTAACACCAAGGAAAGAAAGGGTCATAACCCTCAGACAAATCAGCCGATTGTCATTCCTGCTGGTACCAAGACCAAAGTAACTGTACTTTCTAAGCTAAAGCAAGCTGGTAAGAAGTAACTAGCTATTAATTAGCAATAATTTGAAAGACCCTGTGGTCGGCTAGAAATAGTCACTCACAGGGTCTTTTGTTATTCTGCGGGCTAAGATTTCCTCTGATGACAACACCAGACTTACCAAAGGCAGAAGATCTAATTCCTCACAGAGCTCCGTTCCTATTTATCGACGAGATTACCGAGGTCGTTCCTGGGGAAAAGGTGGTAGCCAACTGGCATCTGACAGGCGATGAAACTTCACAAGAGTTCTTTAAGGGCCATTTCCCGGGGCGTCCAACTCTGCCAGGTGTCTTGATGGTGGAAGCCCTTGCTCAGGCCGGTGCTTGCGGTATTTTAAGTGTCCCCGAATACGCAGACAAGTTGCCGTTATTCGGTGGGGTGGACAAGGTTAAGTTTCGTCGCCAGGTTGAGCCTGGCGAAACTCTACGTCTTGAAGCCGAGATTACTAAATTGAGTAGCAGGGCCGGCCGAGGCGTAGGCAAGGCTTATGTTGGCGATGAGTTAGCTTGCCAGGCCGATCTACTGTTTGTACTTGTAGACAGTCAATAGGGTCTATATGGAGAGCTTCTGATCGTTGTTCGTAGCCATTTATTGGGAGGGCCGTCCTGATAGGCGTGGAGGCCCCTGTACGCCTTTAATAGTGTGATTTGTAGAAGATCTTGGGCAGCTTCCACTTGATAGCCGTAGAGGAGAGCCTGAGCATAGAGATCCACGGCGTGTGGAAGCATCTCACGAATAAATTGCTCTTGTCGCTCTTTGTCCGCCGGAGTCATCTCCAGAGTCTAGACAAATAGGCCGCAGCTGTCTTGTGGAACTGCTTTGATGGCTCTTACCCAGCGTATGGAGCGAAGACTACGGTGCCGTTGTGGCCGCCAAAGCCGAAGCTATTCGAGATGGTTGGCCCTGGTTCCCAGTCTCTAGCCTCG
>CALJAE010000138.1 GCA_938028175.1 uncultured Acidimicrobiales bacterium | reverse complement strand
AAAGATCGTCCAGCAGCACGAACGTGGAGTAGTTGAGCGATTCGGACGCTTTAAAGAAGAGGTCAATCCTGGGTTGAAAGTTATCTTGCCTTTCATCGAGGCATTGCGTCGAGTGGATATGCGTGAGCAAGTAATCGACGTTCCGCCACAAGAGGTAATTACAGAAGACAACGTAACCGTGTCTGTAGACGCCGTTGTTTACTACGAAGCAACTGACGCTCGACGCTTGCTCTACCAAGTAGCTAACTTCGTGTTAGCTGTTACCAAGCTTGCACAGACTAACCTTCGTAACGTTATCGGTGAAATGAGCTTGGACGAGGCGTTCACTTCTCGTGAAAGAGTAAACAGCTCTCTAAGACAGATTCTTGACGATGCAACTGATAAGTGGGGCGTTCGAGTAGTTCGTGTAGAGATCCAGCGTATTGATCCACCTATGGACGTTATGAATGCCATGCACGAGCAGATGAAGGCAGAGCGTACTCGTCGTGCAGTAGTTCTTGAAGCCGACGGTGCTAGAGAAGCAGAAGTAACTAGAGCAGAGGGTGAAAAGCAATCAGCGATTCTTACAGCTGAAGGTGTTAAGCAAAGAGACATTCTTACAGCTGAGGGTGAAGCCCAGGCGGTTAAGGTTCGAGCAGAAGCTGAGCAGTACCGCCAAGAAGTGGTTGCTGAAGGTGAAGCACAAGCTATCGACAGCGTGTTTAGAGCTATCACAGACGCCGGTACAGATGATCGAGTAATCGCCATTAAGTACCTAGAGGCTCTACAAGGGATCGCAGATGGCAACGCCACAAAGATCGTCGTGCCAATGGAAATGGGTGGCGTAGCCGGAGCTATTGGTGGTCTTGCCGAAATGCTCAAAGACGACTTCCCAGCTGCTGCAACCAACCGACGAGAACGTAAGCGCCCTGCTCCAATTGGACTAGGTGCGTCTTCATCTTCGGCAGCCACAGCACCTGGTCAGGCAGCTAGCATTGCATCAAGTGCTCAGGAAAAGATCCGTAGAGATACAGAAGAGTCAGCTAGAAGAGCTCGTGAACAGGCTGAACGAGGCTTTGACCCTAATAATCCTCCACCACCAATGTAAGTAACGGTTTCTTAGAGCGGTTCGAAGACTACTTCACCGTCATCGGAAGAAACCATATTCCAACCAAACAAGTTGGCTAGCAAGGTCTGGCCTTCTTCTGGACCATAGGCGAGCACTCTGTCGCCTGGATTTAGCCGGGCCGAGCTTTGTGGACGGTAGAGATAGCGACCGCTTCGCTCCAGCGCCAAAATATTGAAACCAGATTCTGTCGAGAGTTCTATTTCTCCAAGCTGCCTGCCTGCGACACCGCTGTCTGATGATACCGGCATCAAGACCACCACATCATCAGTATCTCCCAGAGCCATTTCGAGCACTTCGTGAAACTCTTCAGCTCTTTCGACTAGCCAGACCATCTGTTTGGCCTGGTTACCTAGATCTTCGGCCGCCTCACCAAGGTGAAGTAAGCCTCGCAATTTGGTCGCTTCGACATCGTCTTGAGCACATCGTAAAACCCAAAGCTCTAGACGTTCTTTCATCTCATCTAGGCGGTCTTCTAGGTGCAACACTTCTGCGGCGAGAGAGCGGTCTTTGAATACGAGGGCCGAATAAGCAAGGCCGACCGCAACCTCCGAGAGGTCTTTCATCTCGATCACTGTGTCAACGGCTCGATCTAGGTCGGTTAGAGGGCCTTCATCTTCGACAACTACTGGTGGGTTCCACTTTGGTGCCCCAACTATTTCTCGAAGTTTGTCAACACCTTCTGCAGGGCCTCTCAAGAACAATACATCTGCTGGTTTGATTATTTCATCACCATCTGGATCAACGATCCATTGTCGATCTCTACGCAGAGCGATCACCCTCATACCTGTCTGAACTGGAAGTTCAAATCGCGACAGGGCTGAATCGGCAAGCAAAGACTCAGCAGATACAACCACTCGATGCGAAATCTCTTCTGCCGCCATTAAATCCATAACCAACTGTCTTGGAATCCCTAGGCGACGGGTCACTACCCTTGCAATGGCGACTGCAGAGTTACCTATACTTTCCACAGAACTGATTACCTGCAATACAGCAGCCATGGCTTCGGCTTCTTTGGGGTTCCTCACCGCTAAGATCGCCAACGAACGCATACGGAACACTAAATCGTTAATCTCGGCTTCAAGCTCGGAGACTTCGTCGGCCATATCGACATCGTCAAAGAACACAGATGCATATGCGAGATCTACCATCAGCTCACTGGTATCTTTCGCGTCAGCGAGCATCTCTCTTAGGTTACGATTTTCCATATTTATGTCTTTCCACAGCGTACCTCATCGATCACAATACCCAAGCCCAAACCGCACCAATTAAGGTCAGCGAACCCACTAAATCGAGGCTGGCAGTAACAACAGGGATCCCATGGTTGTCGGGATTCAGGCCGAACCTAACCACCAAAATGGTGCCATAGTAGGCAACGGCCGACACAAAGACGGTGGCAACTAGGCCACCAGAGAGAATCGAAAGAACAAGTTGGGCAAGCGTAGGCGTTGTATGCCCAAACAGTTCAGCAAAGATGAAGGCCGCTAGACCAAGTGCCACGAAGATCGGGAAGGCAATTTTAAAGGTTAAACGGATATCTCCCCTGGCAGCTTCTGTTGGAAATGCTGCCGGCGAGACCAAACCCAGGTGCAGTTTGGTAGAAAGCCGATTGCTGAGAATTCCTCCAAGTGCACCGGCTACCGATAGGTAACTGGGCAACGCCACCAAGTAGACAGTGAAGTTACGGAGTTGGTCGATTGATCCCTCAATAATTGATCCAGCAATCAATGAGACCACCCCCGCTAACACAAGAACCGGGGTCGATTCGCTGGCTACCCTTTTGGCCGTCTTTAACCCAAGCGAAGCTATGGCGACTCCGCTAAGCAAAACAATGACTACACCTAAGACGCTGACCACGATTGATCCGATCAGTGATTCCACAAAAATGATCCCAATCAACAGCGCCGGAAGAGTTACGAGGTCGCCAGCAGCGGTAACTATGGGAGCAGTTACATTGTCTAAGTCCCAGTCATATCGAGTAGACACAATTGCAAGTAACAGGGTTATTGCCGTTAAAGCAAACGTAGCGATGGCTGCTGAGATAACGGAGATAGTTACAAAGTCCAACAGACTGAGTATCCCTGGTCGCCCGATGGTTATCTCAGCAACTCCCTTTGCGATTACCCCCACCACTATTGAAGCCAAAAACGAGGTTCCTACGACCGAGACAAGGTTTTGGGCTAAGACGCCATCAGCCTTCCGACTCCAAGAGAAAGTACCAGCACGCATAGACGTTGATAAGCGGGACACAAAAGGACCAAAGACGTTACCCCTTAGCCCAATCGCTGCAGGAAATAACAGAAGCAGACCTAAGTTGGCAGTAAAGGTCTCCTCAACCGAAGCGAGAAAGAGTCCGGCAAACAGAGTCGCTAGGATCGCCACAATCAAAGCTATTAAGCTCTGGCTTGCATCTTCAGTATCCGGACCGAGAAGACCACCAAGAGGTCGCCAAGTAACCCGCCTTAAAAGTGGACGGGCGCGCAAACCAGATAGAGGGCGTGACTTGGATGAACCCATAAGTTGATCTTAACGGTAACGGGTGTGGACTCAGTCAATATCGCGACGTTGGAAGACTAAAGCACCAATGGCAATGACTGCTATACCCCAAACGAGAATACGAAACCCTGCCATCGTTGGACCATATAGAAATGTCGCTTCAAAAACTTCACTATCGTTGAATGGCCCAGGAAAGACTTCGAAATCACTTCCCGGGACAAAACTGAGGGCATTGGAAACTGGCAACCACTGTGTCCAGCGAGGAAGAATTCCACTTAGAAGGGCAAGTTCGACCACAAATACCCAAAGTGCAAAACCAACAATGGTTACAGTTGAGTTATTCGCTACCACAGTCAAACCAAGACCTATAAGCAAGAAGAAGGCACCGCTCAATCCGGAACGCAAGACCGAACCAAGAATCGGACCTATGACATCGCCCACACCGCTGGTATCACCGTCACTGGCAACAGACAGAAGAAACAAAAGCCCAACTAGAAATAGAGAAAGCAAGCTTGCAATAACAAATATTGAAACACCGCCACCGACTGCACGGGCCACCAGAAGTCGCCATCGGCGAGGCTCCCAGGTGAGCAGATGCTCGATCATGCCAGCCTTCTCATCGGCCCCAAAGTAGGAAGCCCCGATCACGAATGCCATAATCGGGATCAGCAACCCCATTGGCCCAAGGACATCGGTACTCGAGCTACCTTCTTGGAGAGCCACGATGTCTTCGACAAAGTTAACGCCACCAGTTCCTTCTACATTGACTACGATTATGGCGATGACTATCCCCAGCACCATGAGACCCGCCAAACTTAGAGGGAAGTACCGTGTCATACGACGAGAAAGGAACCGATTGGTTTCAGCAAGAATTAGTGCACTCATGAGTTTTCCTCCGGCGCTGGTTCTACCTGGTTATCGATAGGCGAAGGCGGCGGTGCTCCAGTAAGGTTGAGGAAAGCAGCTTCGAGACTTGCACGTTCCACTCTCAGCCCATGTAGATAGAGATTGGCATCTGCCAAGGCTTTATTGATCGAAGCGGCAGCATCGGGGGCGACTTCTACTGCTATCTCGCCATCTTGAGGCATAGGCGATACAGCGAAGCCAGCGGCTTGAAGCACACTCGCTGCAGCAGAAGTATCGCCAATTTCAACAACTACTCTCTGTTCGAGTCCGGACCGGTTTCGAATATCATCCAAGGTCCCGCTCTGAATTAGTTGCCCATTAGCAATAATTGTTGCTTCGTCACAGACTTGTTCGATCTCAGCCAACTGATGGCTAGAAACCAAAACCGCCTTACCTTCATCGGCAATTGAGCGTATGAGGACCCGCATCTCAGCTATGCCGGCAGGGTCGAGGCCATTGGCTGGTTCATCAAGAATGAGTAGATCTGGATCTTTAAGCAATGCTGCAGCGATAGCTAGCCTTTGCTTCAT
>CALJAE010000137.1 GCA_938028175.1 uncultured Acidimicrobiales bacterium | reverse complement strand
TCAAATTGCAAAGCTGAATGTTGATGAGAATCAAGATATAGCAATGCGTTATAGTGTCCGCTCGATCCCGACCATGCTTGTCTTCTCTGGTGGCGAAGTCACCAAGACAATCGTTGGCGCTAAGGGCAAGGCCGATCTATTGAAGGATCTCGAACTAGCTTAAAAGTTTTACCTACATATGTTTAGAGTAAGGCCCTGGGTTCAGTGAATCCGGGGCCTTACTTTTTGTATTCCTCGTTCGCGAGCTCAGCTTCCAGAAGTACGGTCACCACTTCTGAGCGATTCCAACCTCTACTACGACCGAGCTTATCCAGTCTCGCGTAGTCGTCAGGGGCCATTGAGAGTCGCACTCTGCGCCGACCGCGGTGCATGCTACGCAGGTACTCCCCCGCTCGTACTTCCTCAGAATGATTTCGATAAGCTCGCCTCAATAGGTCAGTAACGTTGTAACCAGTCTGCGCCAAAGAGTCATGCACAGGAATCGGAATTGACATTTCCTTTTGAACCCGTTCGCTATCGTCTACTGCTGAAGCTTCTTTACGCCGAAAAGCTCTTGGCTGCTCGTCCTCAGCTTGAGCGGGCATAGGCGCATTATGCTTCGGAGCAGCAGGCCGTAAATCAATCACACCTTCTGCTTTAGCTTCAGAAATCTCCTCCGAAGATTTAGCCTTTACACTCTCTGGATTTGATCGAGTGCGTTCTCCTAATCCGAAGAATTTCTTGTCAGTGTCACTCGACTTATCAACTTCTTTGATTTCATTGAGCTCTACTTTGGCTTCTGGCTTCTCTCCTGCAGACGAGTTAGTTAGAGCTTCCTGCTCTATTTTTGGTTGGCTTTCTACCGGCTTACGCCGTCGGGATGTACCTCTGAAAGACGAGGGGTCTGCTATCGAATTCAGGCCGCGGGCTTTTGCAAGATTCTTTTCTGACATCTATGACTCCCCCGCTAATATCTTGTCTGCTGTCGCGATACGGTCATCTACCTCGTCCGCAAGTTCATAAAACTCTTGAGCCAAGCTCGCCAAGTTCTGTGGGATCCTGATCTTTGATTGAATCTGATTGGACACCGAAACTGTCGTGGCCCACTCGGCATACTCATGCAAGAACAAACTCGCCCGACGGCTGTCATCATAGGCCGCTCCAGCATCTCGAATAATCGTCTCAAATGGATCTGCCACACCGGCGAGAATCTCGGCAACTTGTTCTCTTGTTTCAGCCCTCTTCCTAGGAGCACCAGCACCAATCTTCATTAGTACAACGCCTAGAAGCACAATATTGGATCTGAGCTCTTCCAGCTCCCCTGCTAAGACCCTTAGTCCTTCAATGTTGTCAACTCCGCTCGAGGTTGGGACAAGTAAATACTTCCCCGATTGCATTGCCATATCAGCCAGACGTGACGATCCCGATGGCGGAAGATCAAACACGATTCGATCGTAGTCTCCAGAGGCAATCGCCTTCTGGAAAGGTAAGGCGAAATCTGAAGCTGCAGTTTCAGCAGTCACAAGGTGGTTACTAAGAGCTTTTGTATGTCGTCCAGCTACGCAGATATCCAGATTGTCTCTCGCTCGCACTGTCTTCAATTCGTCGCCGTACAGGATTGAATCCATTAGATGGCGTCCATCACCATGTTGGCTCGGATCGAGCCCAACCACCTTTGTGGCAGAAGCCTGCATATCCAGGTCAGCTAAAAGAATGCGCTTCCCCTCGCTTGACCAGATTCCCGATAGCTGGGTTGCGAGCGTTGTCTTGCAGCTTCCACCCTTACCTATGCCAACTACAACGGAATTGTCGATTGTCTCGATTTCTACCAAAGTGTCCCCTTTAATAACCTAGTTATCCAAGTTCCGTCGCAAATCTTACACAACCCACACCAATAACTGGTGGATGCACAACTAATTATCCCTAACTGCACCTGTTCCTAGCTATACATACCTAAATGCAACGACTAGACGAGCAAGTTCATCCAGCAGAAATGCCATTTTGATTCACGTGAAACACCTGAGACTCCCAGTGTTGTTTCCTATAGCACAGAAATGCTCCAGAAATAGCTACAACGGTGTAATTTCACACCTGTTATTGACATGAGTGTTTCTGGGTCTCACCAGACACACTCGAACAAGGCACCGAGCTCCTCGCGTCGACTACCTAGACTAATCGGAAGGTAGCACCCGGGTAATCACGTATAAAGACATACAAAAATATACTAATTGCCGCTAACTATCGATGAACACCGACGATAAGGGTTAGCTAGGGGGTGCTTTAGGTACGATCAGGTCCAATAAGCGACCCAAATCGTCAAGATCAGCGAATTCAATACTGATCTTGCCCACAGAGGACTTCCCAGAGACAGTACATCTCGTGGATAGATACTCTTCAAGTATCGAGGCGACTTCAAGATGCGCAAAGTTTGCGTTACCACCGGTTTCAGATTTACCTGCAGCGGGGGAGTTAGCCTTCCGTACTATGTCTTCGACAGCTCTGACACTAAGACCTTGTGTTTCCACTTTAGAGGCAAGCTCCTCGACTAGGTCAAAGTCATCCAAGGCGAGCAATGTCCGAGCATGTCCGGCTGATAGACGATCCTCTTTCACCTTTTCGATTACTGACTCGGGGAGTTTCAATAGTCTTCTTGAGTTTACGATGGCTGGCCGAGACTTACCGACCCTCTCAGCGATCTCGGTGTTGCCCAAGCCGAAATCCGTAGCTAGGCGTTCATAGGCCAACGCTTCTTCGATGGGATTCAGGTCTTGGCGATGGAGGTTCTCGACTATTGCTTGCTCAAGTGAATCACGATCGCTGTAAGAGCCTACGACTGCTGGAATTGTCGCTAAATCAGCTAATTGAGCGGCTCTCCACCGTCGCTCGCCAGCAATCAACTCATAGGTTTCGCCATCATCATTAGGACGAACAAGAATTGGTTGGAGGACCCCCACCTCAGAGATAGAGGCTGCTAGTCCGTCCAGTTCTTCTGCATCAAACTCGGTACGAGGCTGATACTCATTTGGGGAGATACTATCTATTGCTAACTCGAGTAGCTCTCGTTTAATGGCAGGCCGATTAGCTGTGTTCGACTTGGGGGAGCGCTTCTCTCCCGACAAGTTAAGCAGATCAGATAACCCCTTAGACAGCTTCGTCTCCTAGTAGCTCTCGGCTCAGCTCCCTGTATGCAGCGGCACCCCGTGACTCGGGGTCGAAGGCAGTAATTGGTTGACCATAACTTGGAGCCTCAGAAAGCCTGACTGAACGTGGAATCACTGTTTTACAGACCCTTTCAGCAAAGTGCTGTCGGATTTCTTCAACTACCTGAGTGGCTAGATTTGTGCGGCCATCGTACATCACTAGG
>CALJAE010000136.1 GCA_938028175.1 uncultured Acidimicrobiales bacterium | reverse complement strand
CGTAGCTGTTGGTCCAGTCGAGTTTGGTGAGGTTGGTGTCTATGTGGTTGTTGATTTTTTGGCGTGTTTCTTCGGGGGTGTGTTCTGATGCTGCAACTTGCGCCATGCGGGCGTGAACGATGCTGTTGGTCCAGTCGAGTTTGGTGAGGTTGGTGGCTATGTGGTTGTTGATTTTTTGGCGTGTTTCTTCGGGGGTGTGTTCTGATGCTGCAACTTCCGCCATGCGGGCGTGAAAGTAGCTGTGATTCCAGTTAAGTCGCTCCATTATTAGTGAAATGGTTTGATTGGGATAATCCATTTTGTAGCCCGCCTTCAAGTATGATGTGCCGTGTCATACAATTATAGCCTGCTTAAGCCACTGCGACGACAGAGCAAAGTCGAGATAATTGAAGTGGACGGTTAGTGTCTGGCGAAGAGTGATTTCAGACGCCCTCGATCCACTTTGCTGTTGGGGAGTCTTGGCAGCTCATCGGTCACCACAACGTGCTTTGGTGTGTACCAGTTGGGAAGGGTTTTGCGAGTCCATTCAGCCAGTTCCTCGAGCGATGGCTCAGCACTGTCTTCTCCTAGAACCAAAACTGCTACTACTTCGTTGCCCCACTCTTTAGATGGTCTTGAAGTTACGGCAGCTGCCTTGATTTGAGGGTGCTCGTTTAGTCTTGCTTCTAGAATTTCTGGGGAAACGTCTTCGCCGCCAGTGCGAATTAGAAGTGACTGTCGACCCGTTATTGTTAGCTTGCCGGATTCATCTATAGATCCAAGGTCGCCTGTAGTAAACCAACCGTCTTGGCTTGAGCTAGTAGCGTGAATGTTTCTATAAGCCCTAAACAGCGTTGCCCCTTTGATCTCAAGCACGCCTTCATCATTTATACGCAGCTCGGTGTCTCCAACGGTTGCAAAGCCTTGGGGCAGGGAGTTGCCTTGATAATAGATGCCAGAGCCAGTTTCGGTCAGCCCGTAAGTCTTGATTACATTGTCGGTATTGATACCACCTGGACCACCGCCAAGGAGAATTCGTCTGAAGTTGCCTAGGGTTTCTTCGCTCAGTTGGCTTGCCTGGCGCTGTACCATCGAAACCAGACTGCAACGTTTTGCAGATTCTATGATTGAGTCATGATTGATTGTTTCTAAGACTTCGATTTCGGTGCCTAAGAGGATCGATCTTAGAAGCACGGCAAGGCCACCAATGTGGCTAAATGGCAAACAACTAAGCCAAGTATCGCTCTCAGTTACTCCTAACAGCTTGCTGGTTGCTTTCGCCGAAGCGGTTAGTGAATCGTGGGTATGTATTACTTGTTTTGGCTCGCCCGTCGAGCCACTGGTCTCTATTGCGAGAGCGTCACCGGTAAGTAGCTGAGCTAGAGGAGTGGTCGGGGTTTGGTTGAGGCTTGGATTTGTCGTTAGTTCCAGGTCATCGCTCATAATAAAGTCTGGCTGTAGTCGAGTTATCTGAGCTTGCTGAAGTTCGGTAGACAGTCGAGTGTCAATTGGAGTGAACGCGTGGCCGGCTTCCCAAACTTTGGCAACAGCGTCGACCATCTTTTGGCGAGATGTGGCAATGGCTACCAGCTGGGGAGGAGCGTCACTCACCGTTAACTCTGCTCAACATATTCGGTTAGGCGCCCGACTGATTTCTCGATCTGAGAGTCAAGAACACTTTCAAGGCCGCCAGTCCAGAGTTTGCCGTCATAAATGAGTTCGACAGTTACTTCAGTATTTGAATCGTCTACGGTGTTAACTGAGGCTTCCATTATCCAGTCGGAAAATTCGCCGGGTAGCGTTTCTTGTCTCTCAAAGCGAACGTGTTTATCTGCTGCGTCGTCAAAGCTGGTTCGAACCATGCGCAGTTTCTTGGATCTCGAAAAAGGCCCAAGTCTGCCAGAGATAGTGACAAACAGCCCGCCGGTATCGCCATCTGGCTCAACGGCGGTAACTAGGCCCATCCAATCCGGATAAGTAGAAAGATCTTGCAGAACGGCAAAGACAGCGTCTATTGGTTGGGCAACAATTTTTGTGACAGATCGATTCACCATTGTTTAATTTAGCGCCTTTGGGATCCAGTGTGTGGGGAGACACAAATCTAGGTCTATATGACGACAACCTATGAAGACAGTGAGCGGCTAGTTGCCTACATTTTTCTTCACGTATTTGAAGGTAGAATGGCATGTATGAATATTGCGGGCGAAGGATTACGTTTCTTGGTGTTGCGAGAGACTGATAAAGATTTTTACGGCACTGAAGAAGAGGCGTTAAAGATACTTGAAGACTCTGGCTGGGTGCGAGACGAGTTCGGCAACCTGCGTGAACCAGAACGTAATTGGCTTGCTCACTATTCTAAGAAGAACACATTGATGCGTCTTAAAATGATACCTTTCGGGGTATTGGCAGGACTTTTGATGGTTGCTCTGAGTACACAGGTCGATCAGAGATTCGCAATAACTATCACGGCTGTTTTGGTGTTTGCCGCACTCTTTATCTGGGAAGCGATCTCTCCAAAAATCGCAAAATATCGGTTCGAGCGTAAGCACGGCTTGCTGGGTTCTCAAGACTTACAGGAAAGCTAGCTTTTGATTTGGTCACAACAAAACTCTGAGCCACTCTGGCCTTGCTAGTGATCGGTTCATAAGTTTCCTGACAGATCGATTCACCATTGTTTAATTTAGCGCCTTTGGGATCTAGTGTGTTGGGAGTGTCAAATACTACTGCCTCAAACCTCTCTGATTCAGACCTAGCAAGACTCGGTGCCGCCACCAGTATGTACTGGTCAAGGCCAGGCTTAACACTGGTTGGTCTAGGCGGAACAGACGCTGTGGAGTACATAAGTATTGACCATTTGGTAGAGATATCAAAAAGCTGTTTCAACGATGAAATCGGCTCAGACCTTATTGCCTTTACCGCCGCACCCTTCGATCGGGATGAACATGGCTGGGTGCTAATCCCAAAAGCTGTGATCCGAAGAACAGGCACCGGTTCAGATGCTGTCACAGAAGTGCTCGGTAACGTTGAGATTGTAGAAAGCATTTTGGGAGCCTCAAACGATACCGAAGTGTCAAAGGATTCTGAGAATAGCGACGGTGCAGTCAAAGCTGAATTCGTTTCAGACCTTGACCCAGATGTTTGGAAAGAAACAGTTGCCGCAGCAGTCGACGAGTTTAAAACGGGAGGACTAAACAAAGTTGTACTGGCACGGTCACTGTCAGCAAAGGTCAAAGGGCTAAATATTCACAAGGTTCTTGAAGCTTTAAGCTCAACAACGCCGCTGTCTTATACATTCGCAATTGACACACTCGTCGGTTCTAGCCCCGAGCTTCTGATATCGAAATTTGGTAACGATGTTGCCGCACACCCACTAGCCGGCACAACCAAAGCGGGGGATGACCCCGAAACAAACGGTAACGCCCTTATAGCTTCGACCAAAGATCAGTGGGAACACCGAATCACTATCGAATGGTTCCTAGATTCACTGCTTGACTACTGCTCGTTTATCGATGCCGAGCCAGAACCAACACTTGTGAGAGCAGGTAACCTCTTGCACCTGGGTACAAAAGTCCTTGGCAAATCACGAGACATATACTCTGTAGTCGACCTAGTAGCGGCCCTGCACCCCACACCGGCAGTAGGTGGGTCACCACAGAAAGAAGCAATCGAATATATTGCCGAACACGAACAGCTCAACCGTAGATGCTACGCAGGTCCCGTTGGCTGGTTCGATGCAAAAGGCGACGGCGAGTTCGCCGTTGGAATAAGAAGTGCACACATAGATCAGGGCATTGATCCAAAGAATGGCACACATGTAACCGTCTACGCCGGGGTAGGGGTGGTCGAAGGCAGTGACCCAGAATTAGAGCTCGCCGAAACCGAAGCCAAACTAAAACTAATGATCGAAGCGTTAGCTACCTAGTTGGAGTACTGGTTTATTCGAATCTGTGAATATCGGCTCAGCAGCGGCTAGCAACTGTGGTCTTTCGATAAGAAGTATCTGAGCGGGTATTTCTGCGCTTTTATTTGGTGCGCTTCTAAAGTCACTAGTGATTAGTCTTACATGGTGGTGTGAGCTGTAGCCGTTGAAGTTGACGGCTTCTTGATCAGAAATTTGTAGTCGCTTTTGGGCTCCGTAGCGTTTCGTTAAATATGAGTGCAGCGATGCCCTGTTAGTTGTTGCCTGGTTAGTGCGTGTGTCCAGAATAAGACCTAGTTCATGGTCTGGGAAAGTATCGGCGACAGATTGGGCTATTGCCTTGAATAGCGAAGCCGTATCGTATTTGGCAATGGTCAAAGCAAGTGGATTGATGCCTCGCAGAACCATTATCGGTACATTCGAACCTGCTTCGGTTGCGTAAGTAGCTTCTAGTAGTAAGAAGTTTCCAAGTATCTGATTACCATCTAGGAGCGTTCCACAAACAGCATTTTCTGGAATCAAACCCGAGGTCTGTGAATAGCAAGCGTCGCCCATTGTTCCGGCCGTATTGGTGACTACTGGTCCGTCGCTATAAGCGATCTCAATTTGGCTGCGCTCTCGTGGCTGTTTGTTCCTTTGTTGCGCTCTTTGGTGCTTCTTAACCCAGTCAATTACAGGCCCTAATCTGTATACTCCAACGTTAGCTTCTGGCGTTGGCTGCCAAAGCGGTTCTAAATGTTCCGAAGTCAGAAGTTTAGAAACTTCGACTAGGCGATCAGACGTAAGGTTACCGTTCAATAGTTGATCTAGAAGGTTGTCTAGGTCGGCGAGATCCTTATCTCCTTGCCAGTTTGAAGTAAGAAGTATTGGAACCAGAGTTGCGCGGTGGGGAACTAGTTCTGGTATTTCACAGAGTTTCAGCGTTGTTAAGTATGCTTGCTCGTCGGTCTCAACAGGATTTTGGATAGCTGCTAAACCCTTAGAAATTCTCTCTACTTTCGAGGCAATGTCACCTTTGGCTTTAGTGAGTTGATGTGGGTCGGCTATCTGAAGGCTAGAAGATGTTTGTTCTAATTTCGAGATCAACCTTTCGCCATTACTGCTTGTTCTGATTCGCATTGTTTCAACAGCTCGGACTACGTTCTCGTCGAGTGTGTATTTACGTGCTGCACCTAGGGAAAGAGTAAACAACCGAATTGCCTCTCTGACTTCTTCCGGGATGGCTAGCTTTTGAAACTTGCCACGCTTTATGACAGAGTGGAAAGTCGATATCGCTATGTCATCGTGATCTTGCTTGAACCAGCCCATGATCTCGTGGTCAGATGATGATATTGCCCACTCACTTCTGCGAGCTCTTAC